>CAUJHQ010000013.1 GCA_963204815.1 Pseudomonadota bacterium
ACGCGGATCCACGTGGCGTTGCGCGAGATCAGCACCAGCACGACGATGGTGGCCACGTACGGCAGCATGCTGAGGAACTGGCTGGGCACCTGCACGCCCTGGCCCTGCAGGTGGAACTGCAGCATGGTCACGCCGCCGAACAGGTAGGCGCCCAGCAGCACGCGCGCCGGCCGCCAGGTGGCGAAGGTGGTGAGCGCGAGCGCGATCCAGCCCTTGCCGGCCACCATGCCTTCGACCCACAGCGGCGTGTAGATCACCGAGATGTAGGCACCGGCCACGCCGCAGAGCGCGCCGCCCACCATCACCGCCGTCATGCGGATGGCGCGCACCGGGTAGCCGAGCGCGTGCGCCGATTCCGGCGACTCGCCCACCGCGCGCAGCACGAGGCCGGCGCGCGAGCGGTACAGGAACCACGCGATGCCCAGCGCCAGCAGGATCGCCAGGTACACCATCGGGTGCTGGCGGAACAGCGCCGGCCCGACGAAGGGCAGGTCGCCGAGCACGGGGATGTGGAACTGTGCGCGCTCGCCGATCTTCTCCTGCACGTAGCCGACGCCGACGAAGGCCGAGAAGCCGGTGCCGAAGAGGCTCAGCGCCAGCCCGCTGGCGTACTGGTTGGTGTTGAGCCAGATGACCAGCACGCCGAAGGCCGCCGCCATCAGCGCACCGGCGCCGGCGCCGGCCGCAAAGGCCAGCCAGTCGCTGCCGCTGTGCACCGCGGTGGCGAAGCCGGCGATGGCGGCCACCAGCATCATCCCCTCGGCGCCGAGGTTGACGATGCCGGCACGC
Source organism: Pseudomonadota bacterium (assembly GCA_963204815.1). GTDB lineage: Bacteria > Pseudomonadota > Gammaproteobacteria > Burkholderiales > Burkholderiaceae_C > Rubrivivax. Next base: position 790 of record CAUJHQ010000013.1, read on the forward strand.
TCGTTGATCAGCAGGCCCAGGCCGGCGATGGCGAGCACGGTGCCGGCGTTCAGCGTCGCGGCGATGAGAAGGGCGAAGGTGTCGTCCATGTCAATGGCTCCCTTGTGTCTGCTTGCGACCCCGTGCCGCCGTTCGTTGCGCGCCCGCATTGGCGCGTGGGCCGAGGCCGCCGGGTGCCGGGCTCCGCTCATGTCCCCCGGCCCGGCCAGCGGCCGTGCCTCCTCCTTTACTTCGCTCCACCCGACACCCGGCGCGGGGGACATGAGCGGAGTGGGACACCCCAGCCGTCCGCGACCGCCACGAACCAAACGACAGCAACGGGCCGAATGCGGTCATCTCACGCCTCCTTCGGCTGCGCGGCCGCTGCAGCCACAGGCTTCGCCTTCGGCGCCTGCTTCCAGCGGATGCGGTAGTGGATCAGCGTGTCCGCCGCCAGCAGCGTGAAGAGCAGCAGCCCCTGGAACACGCCGGTCAGCGATTTCGGCAGGCCCATGCGCGACTGCGCGAGTTCGCCGCCGATGTAGAACATGCTCATCAGGATGCCGCTGAAGACGATGCCCACCGGGTGCAGGCGGCCGACGTAGGCGACGATGATGGCCGCGAAGCCATAGCCGGCCGGCACGTAGGGCGTCAGCTGGCCCAGCGGTCCCGCCGCTTCCAGGCCGCCGGCCAGGCCGGCCATGCCGCCGGACAGCAGCAGCGCCGTCCACAGTGCGCTGCGCGACGAGAAACCGGCATAGCGCGCCGCCGCCGGCGCCAGCCCGCCCACCTGCAGCTGGAAGCCCTTGTAGGTGCGGAACAGAAAGGCCCAGAAGCCGGCCACCGCCGCCAGCGCGATTAGCACGCCGATGTTGGCGCGCAGGCCGCCGCCGTCGAACAGGCGCGGGATCTTGGTCACGGCGTCGAAGGTGATGGTCTGCGGGAAGTTGTAGCCCTTCGGGTCCTTCCAGGGACCGTAGACCAGGTAGCTCAGCACCATGTCCGCCACGTAGACGAGCATCAGGCTCACCAGGATCTCGCTCGCGTTGAAGCGGTCGCGCAGCAGTGCCACGATGCCCGCCCACAGCATGCCGCCCAGCATGCCGGCCAGCAGGATCGGGATCACGATGCCGCGCCCCATCCACGCCAGGCCGGGGCCCGACTGCATCGCGAACCAGCCCGCGAACAGCGCGCCGACGACGAACTGCCCCTCGGCGCCGATGTTCCACACGTTCGACCGGTAGCAGACCGCGAGCCCGAGCGCGATGAGGATCAGCGGCGTCGCCTTCACCGACAGTTCCGACAGCGCGTAGCCGCTCTTCAGCGGCTCGACGAAGAACACCTGCAGCCCGCGCACCGGGTCCTTGCCGAGCAGCGCGAAGAGGCCGATGCCGATGATCACCGTGACCGCCAGCGCCAGCAGCGGTGAGGCCGTCGACATCAGCTTCGACGGCTGCGGCCGGGCTTCAAGCTTCAGCATGGCGGGCCTCCTTCGGGTCCTTGTGGAACAGGCCGCTCATCCATTCGCCGATCTTCTCGATCGTGGCGTCGGCGATCGGCACCGAGGGCGACATGCGGCCCTGGGCGATGACGATCAGCCGGTCGCTGATCTCGAACAGCTCGTCGAGCTCCTCGCTCACCACCAGCAGCGCGCAGCCGGCGTCGCGCAGCTTCAGCAGCTCGCCGCGGATCAGCGCCGCGGCGCCGACGTCCACGCCCCAGGTCGGCTGGCTCACGATCAGCAGCTTCGGGTGGGCGTCGATCTCGCGGCCGACGATGAACTTCTGCAGGTTGCCGCCCGACAGGCTCTTGGCCACCGCGCCATGGCCGCCGGCCTTCACGTTGAAGCGCGCGATGATGTGGTCGGCGAGCGCCCTCACGCGCTCGGTGGCGATCCAGCCGCTCTTGTGGACGGTCTCGGTGCGCGTGAGCAGCGTGTTCTGCGCCAGGCTCAGCGTGGGCACCGCGCCGCGGCCCAGGCGCTCCTCGGGCACGAAGTGCAGGCCCTCGTGGCGCCGTCGTCGCGGCGAGTGGTTGGCGATGTCCTTGCCGAAGAGGGTGATGCTGCCCGCCGGCGCGCGCACGTCCTCGCCCGACAGCGCGGCCATCAGCTCCTGCTGGCCGTTGCCGCTGACGCCGGCGACGCCGACGATCTCGCCGGCGCGCACGTCGAAGCCGATGTCCTTCAGGTCGACGCCGAACTGGTCCTGCTTGGCCAGCGTGAGGCCCTTCACCGCCATCACCACCGCGCCGGCGGCGCTGGCCTTGTGCTGCAGCTCCGGCGGCTCGGCGCCGATCATCAGGCGCGACAGGCTGGCGTTGCTTTCCTGCGTGGGGTCGACCTCGCCGGTGACCTTGCCGCCGCGCAGCACCGTGCAGTGGTGGCAGAGCGCGCGGATCTCGTCGAGCTTGTGGCTGATGTAGAGGATGCTGGTGCCGTTGGCCGACAGCTGGCGCAGCGTGACGAAGAGCTTGTCCACCGCCTGCGGCGTCAGCACCGAGGTCGGTTCGTCCAGGATCAGCAGCTGCGGGTTGGTGAGCAGCGCGCGCACGATCTCGACACGCTGGCGCTCGCCCACCGAGAGCGAGTGCACCGGGCGCAGCGGGTCGACGTCCAGCCCGTAGGTGTGGGCGACGTCGGTGATGCGCTGCGCCACCTGCGGCAGCGACAGGCTCTTGTCCAGGCCCAGCCACACGTTCTCGGCCGCGGTCAGCGTGTCGAACAGGCTGAAGTGCTGGTAGACCATGCTGATGCCCAGCGTGCGCGCCTCGGCCGGGCTCTTCACGGTGACGGGCTGGCCGTTCCAGCGGATCTGGCCTTCGTCGGGCTGCACGGCGCCGTAGATGATCTTCATCATCGTGCTCTTGCCGGCGCCGTTCTCGCCCAGCACGGCGTGGATCTCGCCGGGCTTCACGCGCAGGTTGACGCCGTCGTTGGCGCGCACGGCGGGGTACTGCTTGCTGATGCCGGTGAGTTCGAGTCGGAGCATGGGCAGTCCCCTTGCAGTGGTCAGGTCGCGCGGCCGGCGACGTAGGTGGCGACGCGGCAGCGTTCGTCGGCGAGCGTCATCCACGCGAAGACGCGGGCGTGCAGGTCCTGCGCCGGCAGCGGCGGCACGGCGCCGCGCGCCACCGCGTCGCGGTGCGCGGCCACCGGCGTCGCCGCCCAGTCCCAGACGACGAGGTCGGCCGTGGCACCTTCGTCGAAGTGGCCGATCTCGTGCGCCAGGCCGAGCGCTTCGGCGGCGCCGCGCGTGGCGGTGTGCAGCGCGGTCCAGGCCGACAGCCGCGTGCCGCGCAGCATCTGCACTTTGTAGGCCTCGGCCAGCGTGCGCGTCATCGACAGGCTGGTGCCGCCGCCGACGTCGCTGGCCAGGCTGACGCGGTGGCCGCTGTCCACCGCGGCCTGCCAGTCGAACAGGCCGCTGCCGAGGAACAGGTTGCTCGTCGGGCAGAAGGCGATCTGCGCGCCCGTGTCGGCCAGGCGCTGGCGGTCCTGCGCGTCGAGCCAGATGCCGTGCGCCAGCACCGCGCGTTCGTTCAGCAGGCCGTGGCGGGCGTAGACGTCGAGGTAGCTGCGCGCTTCGGGGAAGAGCTCGGCGATCCACTTCACCTCGTCGGTGTTCTCGGCCACGTGGGTCTGCATGTAGACGCCTTCGTGGCGCTGCAGCAGGCGGCCGGCCATCGCGAGCTGTTCGCGCGTGCTGGTGGCGGCGAAGCGCACCGTCACCGCGTAGGCGTTGCGGCCGCGCCCGTGGAAGCGGCGGATGAGGTCCTCGCAGTCGCGCTCGGCGCCTTCGACGTCGTCGCGCAGGCCATCGGGGGCGTGGCGGTCCATCAGCACCTTGCCGGCGACGATGCGCATGCCGCGCGCGGCGGCGGCCTCGAACAGCGCCTCGGCCGACACCTTGTGCACGGTGGGAAACACGACCGCCGTGGTGCTGCCGTGGGCGAGCAGCGCGTCCAGGAAGAGCGCCGCGCCGGCGTGCGCCACCGCGGGGTCGGCGAAGCGGCGTTCGGCGGGGAAGGTGTAGGTCTCCAGCCAGTCGAGCAGGCCGGCGCCGTAGCTCGCGATGACGTCGAGCTGCGGGCAGTGCACGTGGGTGTCGATGAAGCCGGGCATCACGAGCCGGCCGCGGTGGTCGACGCGCTGCCAGTCGTCGCCCGGCGCCTGCGCCGCCGGCAGCGCGCCGGCAATGCGGCCCTCGTCGACGAGCAGCCAGTGGTCGGGCCGCCAGCGCACGCCCTGCATCGCCGTGCCGCCCCAGGCCGGCGCGGCCGTGAAGTCGAGCAGGTCGCCGCGGATCGCCAGCTTCATGCGGCCTCCTTCGTCGGCAGCGCGCGGCCGGTGAGCTGGCGCGCCACCTCGCGCACCTGCTCGCGGAACCAGCGCATCGACGGCGCGGCGTGCGTCAGGTCGTGCCAGAGCTGGTAGTAAGTGAGCGGCGGGAACGCGACCGGGCAGCGCACGATCTTCACCGGCATCGTGTCGACGTAGCGGCTGCAGAACAGCCGGCCGGTGGTCAGCACGAGCAGGCTGTCGGCCACCATCAGCGGGATCAGGCTGAAGTGCGAGGCGCGCACCACGATGTTGCGGCGCGCACCCTGCGCGGTGAGGTGTTCGTCGATGACGCCGAGCGCTCCGGGGTGCATGGGCATCGGCGCCACGTGTTCGCAGGCGAGGTACTTGTCGACGTTCCAGTGGCGCGCCACCGCCGGGTGCTTGTCGGCCACCAGGCAGACGATCTCGTCGCTGACCAGGCGCCCGAGGTGCAGTTCGGCCGGCGGCTGCAGCCAGTTGCCGATGACGAGGTCGACGTCGCCGGTGGCCAGGTGGCGGCGGTAGTCGTACTCCTGCGACAGCGGCATCAGTTCCAGCCGCACGGACGGCGCGGCGCGCTTCACGTGCGCCACCAGCGCGGGCAGGAACAGCGGGTCGAGGTAGTCGCTGGCGGCGACACGGAACACCGCGTCGCTGCCGACAGCGTCGAACGGCGCCTGGCGCGCCCGGCTGCCGAACAGGCGCTCGGCCTCGTGCAGCAGGTTGGTGGCCGGGCCCACGAGTTGCAGGGCGGTCTCGGTGGGCTGCATCTGGTGGCCGGTGCGCACCAGCAAGGGGTCGCCGGTCAGCGCACGCAGGCGCTTCAGCTGGGCACTGACGGCCGGCTGCGTGCTCGCCAGCTTCATGGCGGCGCGCGAGACGCTGCGTTCGGTGATCAAGGTGTGCAAGACCCGTATGAGGTACAGGTCAATGGTGTCGAAGTCGGCGCGCTTCACCATATGCGAAACTGTATACGGAATATCAGGCGTTTCGTATTCGCACGGGGCCAGGGCGGAGTACCTTTCGGGAAAGCACTTAGCAGGTTCCAGACCACGATGACGATCCGACCGATCCGCTTCTTCCACCGCGGCCGCGTGGTGGAGATCGCCCAGCCGGCCCCCACGCGCACCGTGCTGGAGTGGCTGCGCGAGGACCAGCGCTGCACCGGCACGAAGGAAGGCTGCGCCGAGGGCGACTGCGGCGCCTGCACGGTGGTGGTGGGCGAGCTCGACACGCAGGGCGCGCTGCAGTTGAAGCCCGTCAACGCCTGCATCCAGTTCCTGCCCACGCTCGATGGCAAGGCGCTCTTCACGGTGGAAGACGTCAAGCAGGGCGCGGCGCTGCACCCCGTGCAGCAGGCGATGGTGCAGTGCCACGGCTCGCAATGCGGCTTCTGCACGCCGGGCTTCGTGATGTCGATGTGGGCCGGCTACGAACGCCACCAGGCCGCCGGCACGGTGCCGACGCGCCAGCAGCTGGCCGACGACCTGTCGGGCAACCTGTGCCGCTGCACCGGCTACAAGCCCATCCTCGACGCCGGCCAGCGCATGTTCGAGCTGCCGGCGGTGCGCCTGGACGCCGCGCCGGTGCGCGAAGCGCTGGCCGCGCTGGCCGGCGACCCGCCGCTGGCCACGCCCGGCTTCCACGCGCCGCGCACGCTGGCCGGGTTCGCCGCGCTGCGCGAAGCGAAGCCCGAGGCGCGCGTGCTCGCCGGCAGCACCGACATCGGCCTGTGGGTCACCAAGCAGTTCCGCGATCTCGGCGAGCTGATCTTCATCGGCGAGGTCGCGGAGCTGAAGCGCATCGCGATCGACGGCGACACGCTGCGCATCGGCGCCGGCGCGTCGCTGGAAAGCGCCTGGCAGGCGCTGGCCGCCGAGTGGCCGGGCCTGCGCGACGTGTGGCTGCGCTTCGCGTCGCTGCCGATCCGCCAGGCCGGCACGATGGGTGGCAACGTCGCCAACGGCTCGCCCATCGGCGACTCGGCCCCGGTGCTGATGGCGCTGGGTGCGCGCATCGTGCTGCGGCGCGGCGAGCGCCAGCGCGAGATGCCGCTGGCCGAGTTCTACGTCGACTACATGAAGAACGGCCTGGAGCCCGGCGAGTTCGTCGAGGCGCTCGCGGTGCCGCTGGACACGGCCCAGCAGCTGCGCGCCTACAAGATCAGCAAGCGCTTCGACTGCGACATCTCGGCCGTCTGCGCCGGGCTGTCCATCGTGCTCGAAGGCGAACACGTGGCGCGCGTGCGCTTCGCGTTCGGCGGCATGGCAGCGACCGTGAAGCACGCGGCGCGGGCCGAGGCGGCGGTGCTCGGCCAGCCCTGGACCGAGGCGACGCTGGACGCCGCCGTCGCCGCGCTGGCGCAGGACTTCCAGCCGCTGTCGGACATGCGCGCCAGCGCCGCCTACCGCCTGCAGGTGGCGCAGAACCTGTTGCGCCGCTTCTGGCTGGAGACGCGGCCGGTGGACCCGCTGCCCGAGCACGCGGTCAGCGTCTTTGCACGAGCCGAAGCATGAACAAGCCCACCGAAGCCGCCGCCTTCGCCGTCGCCGGCACCTCGCGCGCGCACGAGTCGGCGCACCTGCACGTGGCCGGCGAAGCGGCCTACACCGACGACCTGCCCGAACTGGCCGGCACGCTGCACGCGGCGCTCGGCCTGTCGCCGGTGGCGCATGGCGTGCTGAAGCGCATCGACGTCGACGCGATTCGCGCGCTGCCGGGCGTGGTCGACGTCTTCACCGCGAAGGACATCCCGGGCGACAACGAATGCGGCTCGCTCGTCAAGGACGACCCCATCCTCGCCGGTGAGGCGGGCGCCACGCTGCGCTGGCTGGGCCAGCCGGTCTACGCCGTCATCGCCACCACGCGCGACGCCGCGCGCCGCGCCGCCGCGAAGGCGAAGCAGGTGATCGAGGCCGACGTGTTGCCGCCCATCCTGACGCCCGAGGCCGCGCACGCCGCGCAGCAGTACGTGGTGCCGCCGATGCACCTGGTGCGCGGCGACGCGCGCGCCGCCATCGACCGGGCTCCGCAGCGCTTCAAGACCGTGTTCGACGTCGGCGGCCAGGAGCAGTTCTACCTGGAAGGCCAGATCAGCTACGCCATCCCGGTCGAGGACGGCGGCATGAAGGTGTTCTGCTCGACGCAGCACCCCAGCGAGATGCAGCACCTGGTGGCGCACGCGCTGCACCGGCCGGCGCACGCGGTGCAGGTGGAGTGCCGTCGCATGGGCGGCGGCTTCGGCGGCAAGGAATCGCAGTCGGCGCTGTTTGCCTGCGTGGCTGCCATCGGCGCGGCGCGCCTGAAGCGGCCGGTGAAGCTGCGCGTCGACCGCGACGACGACTTCATGGTTACCGGCCGCCGCCACTGCTTCCACTACGAAGTGGAAGTGGGCCACGACGACGAAGGCCGCATCCTGGGCGCCGAGGTCACGATGGTCAGCCGCGCCGGCCACTCGGCCGACCTGTCGGGCCCGGTGATGACGCGCGCGCTGTGCCACTTCGACAACGCCTACTGGCTGCCGCACGTGGCGATGCACGGCTACAGCGGCAAGACCAACACGCAGAGCAACACCGCGTTCCGCGGCTTCGGCGGCCCGCAGGGCGCGATCGCGATCGAGAGCGTGATGGACAGCGTGGCACGCCGCCTCGGCAAGGACCCGCTGGCGGTGCGGCGCGCCAACTTCTACGGGGTCGACTCGAACAACGTCACGCCCTACGGCCAGGCGGTGGAGGACAACATCCTCGAGCCGCTGGTGGGGCAGCTGGTGCAGACCAGCGGCTACGAGCGCCGGCGCGCCGAGGTGGCCGCCTTCAACGCGAAGAGCCCGGTGCTGAAGAAGGGCCTGGCGCTGACGCCGCTGAAGTTCGGCATCAGCTTCAACGTCGTCCACCTCAACCAGGCCGGCGCGCTGGTGCACGTGTACACCGACGGCAGCGTGCTCGTGAACCACGGCGGCACCGAGATGGGCCAGGGCCTGAACACCAAGGTGGCGCAGGTGGTGGCGCACGAGCTGGGCATCGCCTTCGAGCGCGTGCGCTGCACCGCCACCGACACGCAGAAGATCGCTAACACCTCGGCCACGGCGGCCAGCACCGGCAGCGACCTCAACGGCAAGGCGGCGCAGGATGCGGCGCGCCAGGTGCGCGAGCGGCTCGCCGCGTTCGCCGCGCAGGCGCACGGCGGCCGCGCGGAAGACGTCGTGTTCGCGCACGGCCAGGTGCACGTGGCCGGCCGCACGCTGCCCTTCGAGCAGCTGGTGAACGACGCCTACCTCGCGCGGGTGCAGCTGTGGAGCGACGGCTTCTACGCCACGCCGGGGCTGTCGTGGGACCGGCAGACGATGCAGGGGCGGCCGTTCTACTACTTCGCCTACGGCGCGGCGGTGAGCGAGGTGCTCGTCGACACGCTCACCGGCGAATGGAAGCTGCTCGCCGCCGACGTGCTGCACGACGCTGGCCGCTCGCTGAACCCGGCGGTCGACATCGGCCAGGTCGAGGGCGCCTTCATCCAGGGCATGGGCTGGCTGACGATGGAAGAACTGGTCTGGCACCCGAAGACCGGCATGCTCAGCACGCACGCGCCGTCGACCTACAAGATCCCGACCGCGAACGACGCGCCGGCGCACTTCGACGTGCGCCTGTTCGAGCGCCCGAACGCCAAGGACAGCATCCACCGCAGCAAGGCGGTGGGCGAGCCGCCGCTGCTGCTGCCGTTCAGCGTGTTCTTCGCGATCCGCGACGCGATCTCGTCGGTCGGTGGCCATCGGCTCGACCCGCCGCTGCGCGCGCCCGCCACGAGCGAGGCGATCCTGAACGCGATCACGGCGGTGAGGGCGGGAACGTGAACCTGCAGTCGACCGCGCTGCTGTGGTTGGCCGAAGGCCGCGCCGCGGTCGTCGTGGAAGTGGCGGCCCACCGCGGCAGCGTGCCGCGCGAGGCGGGCACGCGCATGCTGGTCAGCGCCGACGACGTGGTCGGCACCATCGGCGGCGGCCACCTGGAGCAGCAGGCCATCGAACGCGCGCGTGCCGTGCTGCGCGGCGCCGCCGAGGTGGGCGACCAGCACCTGCCGCTGGGCCCCGCGCTCGGCCAGTGCTGCGGCGGCGCGGTGACGCTGCGCTACACGCCGCTGGCCGATGCGCGCCCGGCCGGCTGGGCCGGCCCCGAGCCGCGCTTCACGCTGCAGCTGTACGGCGCCGGCCACGTCGGCCGCGCCATCGTGAACCTGCTCGAAGGCATTGCCTGCCGCGTGCAGTGGATCGACGAGCGCGAGAGCGAATTCCCGCGCGCGCCTTCGGCGCCGCACGTCGAGCGCCTGTGCGTCGAGCCGGTGGAGGCCGAGGTGGCGTTGGCGCCGCCCGCTGCCTGCTACCTGGTGCTGACGCACAGCCACGCGCTCGACATGGCGATCACCGAGGCGATCCTGAAGCGCGGCGACTTCGGCTTCCTCGGGCTCATCGGCTCGCAGACCAAGCGCGCGCGCTTCGTCCACCGCTTCGAGGCGCGCGGCATCGCGCCGGCCACCATCGCCCGCATGACCTGCCCGATCGGGCTGCCCGCCATCGCCGGCAAGGAGCCGGAGGTGATCGCGGTGTCGGTGGTGGCGCAGCTGCTGGCGCTGCCGGTGTTGCAGGGTCAGCGCCAGCCGGCGATCGTGACGCCCAGCCCGACCTTGTTCTGACGCAGGTTGTAGTCGACCAGGCTCTCGCCGAAGCCGCTGTAGACCTGCAGCCAGCCGTGCAGCGCGCCGCGCAGCGGGAAGGCCCATTCCAGCTGGCCGGACCCGCGCGAGCGGTCGTTGTTGCGCATCGAGTGGCGCAGCTGCAGGTGCACCGCGTGGTCGCCCCAGTGGCGCATCAGCACCAGCTCGGCGCGGCCGACGTAGTCGCGGATGTCCGGGTTGTCGTCGTCGGCCGGGTTCTCGGGCAGGCGCCACCAGGGGCGCAGCTCCACCGTCCACTCGCCGCGCTCCCAGGCGACGCCGGCGATCCAGCGGTTCCAGCTGCGCGACAGCGGCAGCGAGCGGCCGTTGCTCTGGTGGTTGAGCGACAGGCTGGCCATGCGCAGCGTGCCGCCCAGCAACGGCTGCTCCAGCGGCAGCACGGCGATCAGCTCGGGCTCGTAGTTGGTCTCGCGGAACGGCCGCGACACGGCGCCGTTGTAGACCTGCCAGCGCGAGCTCTGCGTGTACGCGCCCCACAGCGACAGCGGGCTGCCGAAGACGTCGCCGGCGAGCTTGGTCTTGAAGCTCAGCTGGTACTTGGCCTCGACATGGCGCAGCACCTGGTCCTCGGTGGCGCTGCGGCCCACGCTCGGCGACGTGGGGCGCAGGTTCAGGTGGTCGGTGTGGGTGGCCGGCAGCAGGTACACCGGCTTGTAGGCGCGCGGGTAGTACTCGTCCTCGCGCTGGTGGCCGTCGAGGTCCCAGCGCTTGTCGAGCAGCGGCGTGTCGGCGGCCGCGGTGGTCGCGGCGGCGAGCAGGGCGAGGGTGGCGAGCAGGTGTTGCATCGACCCCATTCTCAGGCCGCCGCCATCACGCGGTTGCGGCCCGCGGCCTTGGCGCCGTAGAGCGCGCGGTCGGCCTCGGCGGTGGCGCGTTCCACCTCGGCGCGCGTCGCGCAGAGGCTGGAGACGCCCACGCTCGCGGTGCAGCGCAGCGTGGCGCCGCCGACCGCCACCGCGCGCGCCTCGACCGCCACGCGCAGCCGCTCGGCCAGCGCGACCGCGAGGGCGCGCTCCGGCGCCGGGCAGCAGACGAGGAACTCCTCGCCGCCGATGCGCGCGACCAGGTCGTTCGGCCGCACGTTGGCCAGCAGCGTGTCGGCGATGGCGCGCAGCATCTCGTCGCCGGCGGCGTGGCCGTGATCGTCGTTGACGCGCTTGAAATGGTCCACGTCCACCGCCAGCAGCACCAGCGGCAGAGCCTGGCGGTTGCCGAAGTGGCGCCGCAGCGCGTCGTCCAGGCCGGTGCGGTTCAGCACCCGGGTCAGCGCGTCGCGCGTCGCCAGGTCGGCGAGCTGGCCGTTCAGGCGCGCGAACACCATCCACAGCAGCCCCATCGCCAGCAGAACGGCGGCGAGCGAGGCATAGCCGTAGTAGATCTGCGACACGAGGCCGCGCGTCAGCGAACCGGTGCCGACAAAGGCAACCTGCAGCGGCCGCAGCAGCGTCAGCAGCGCCAGGCCTCCCATCAGCGCGGTCAGCACGCGCAGCGGCAGGCGCAGCGCGGGTTCGCCCGTCGAGGGCACGCGTGCCGTGCTCCAGGCGAGCCACGCGTAGAGCAGGCCCAGCCCGAGGTTCAGCGCGACGTGGCGCCCCGCGGTGCCCCAGCGTGCGATCGCCAGCCCTTCGGCGACGGCGAAGGCCGCCAGCACCAGCGCAGCGCGGCGCGGCCGGAACGGCACCGCGCCGACGAACTGGTGCAGGCCGGCGATGAACAGCAGCGCGGCGCCGATCATCGCGCCGTCGATCACCATCGCCACCGGCGCCGCCGGGCCGGGGCCGATGAGCAGCCGCACCAGGTATGCGCCACCGAACAGCGTCAGGCCGGCGGCCCAGGCCCCCAGCCCGCAGCGCGGCGGCATGCGGCGCCCGATCAGGTGCAGCAGCCCACCGCTGCAGATCAGGTGCGCGGCAAGCACGACGATGACGGTGTTCGGGTCCATTCGGCGCGGTGACAGGCCGCGCGTTTATAGCCCGAACCGCGCGGCTCAGGCGGCCCGCATCTCCGACAGCAGTGCCTGCGAGCCGGCGGCGAGCAGGCGCGCGTCGGAGCTCACGGTCACGAAGCGGAAGCCCTTGGCGATGCGCTCGCGCGCCACCCGCGGCAGGCCGTTGTGGATGCCGGCCTTCACGCCGTGCGCCTGCGCGCGCGCCAGGATGTGGTCGATGGCCTGCTGCGCCTTCGGGTCGACGTCGTCGAAGATCGGCCGGCAGCCGAGCGCGAGCGACAGGTCCGACGGGCCGATGTAGATGGCGTCCAGCCCTTCAACCGAGAGGATCGCGTCCAGGTTGTCCAGCGCCTGCGCGGTCTCGATCATCGCGAAGGTGACGATGGTCTGGTTCGCCTTCTGCGGGTAGTCGGCGCCGCCGTACAGCGTGGCGCGGATCGGCCCGAAGCTGCGCGTGCCCTGCGGCGCGTAGCGCGTGTACGAGAGCAGGCGCTGGCAGTCCTCGCGCGTGTTGATCATCGGGCAGATGATCCCGTAGGCGCCGGCGTCCAGGCTCTTCATGATGATGCCGGGCTCCAGCCAGGGCACGCGCACCACCGGCACGGTGGCGGTGGTGCTGATGGCCTGCAGCATGGGCACCATCTGCGCGTAGTCGATCATGCCGTGCTGCATGTCGATGGTGAGCGAGTCCCAGCCCTGGTGCGCCATCGTCTCGGCGCTGAAGCTGTTGGCCAGCGCGAGCCAGCCGTTGATCACCGGTTGGTCGGCTTGCCAGAGCGTGCGCAGGCGGTTCTCTCTCATCGCGGGTTCTCCTGTGGGGACCGATTGTCGTGCAGCGGCGGGTTTGGTTCGGGGCGTTCAGTCGACCTTCACGCCGCCCTGCGCCACGACGCCGGCCCAGCGCTTGCGCTCGCTCTCGAAGAAGGCGCCGATCTCGGCCGGGCTCATCGTGCGGACCTCGGCGCCCTGCGACACCAGGCGCTCCTGCACCGCCGGCGTGCGGATGATGCGCTGCAGTTCGGTGGCCAGCCGCGCGACGGCCGCCTCGGGCATGGCGGCGGGCACCAGCACGCCCTGCCAGGTGCCGGACTCGAAACCCTTCACACCCTGCTCGGCGAGCGTCGGCACGCTGGGCAGCAGCGGCACGCGCGTGGCCTTGCTCACGCCCAGCACCTTCAGCTTGCCGGCCTGCACCTGCGGCAGCGTGGCCAGCATGCCGTTCATCAGCACCTGCGTCTGGCCGGCGACGGTGTCGCCGATGGCCTGCGAGCCGCCCTTGTACGGGATGTACTGCCATTCGGCCTTGGTCGCCTTCTCGACCGCGACGCCGGCGAGGTGCGGCGCGCTGCCGATGGCGGTGACGGCGAAGTTCAGCTTCTCCTTGCGCGACAGGGCCACCAGCTCCTGCAGGTTGTTCGCCGCCACCGAGGGGTGCACCACCAGCAGGTGCGGCGAGTAGGCGAGCATCGTGACGCCGCGCAGGTCCTTCGAAGGGTCGAAGGGCAGCTGCGTGTAGACCGACGGCGAGATGGCGAGCGCGCCGACGTCGCACAGCAGCAGCGTGTGGCCGTCGTTCGATTTCGCGACCGCGTCGCTGCCGGTGTTGCCGTTGGCGCCGGCGCGGTTCTCGACGATCACGTTCTGGCCGAGCGCCTCGCCCAGCGGCCCGCTGAGGGCGCGCGCGATGATGTCCGACGAGCCGCCCGGCGGGTAGGGCACGACGATGCGCAGCGGCTTCGTCGGCCAGGCCTGCGCGTGGACGGGCGCAGCGAAGGCGCAGGCGGCGAGCGCGAGGGCGCCCAGGATCGGTCGGCGTTGCATGAAGGTCTCCGTGAAGGGTGGGGCGGTGCGGCAGGGGTGCGTCAGCGCACCAGGCAGGGCCGTTTGGGGTCGAAGGTCCAGCCGGGAATCAGGTGCTGCATCGCGATGGCGTCGTCGCGTGCGCCCAGCCCGTGCTGCAGGTACAGGCGGTGCGCCTTCTCGACCTCGGCCATGTCGAGCTCGACGCCGAGACCGGGCTTCGTGGGCACCTGCACGTGGCCGCCGACGATGCGCAGCGGCTCCTTCGTGAGGCGCTGGCCGTCCTGCCAGATCCAGTGCGTGTCCATCGCCGTGACCTTGCCGGGGGCGGCGGCGCCGACCTGCGTGAACATCGCCAGCGAAACGTCGAAGTGGTTGTTCGAGTGCGAGCCCCAGGTGAGGCCCCAATCGCGGCAGGTCTGCGCCACGCGCACGCTGCCGGCCATCGTCCAGAAATGCGGGTCGGCGAGCGGGATGTCCACGCTCTGCAGCGACAGCGCGTGCGTCAGCTGGCGCCAGTCGGTGGCGACCATGTTGGTGGCGGTGGGCAGGCCGGTGGCGCGGCGGAACTCGGCCATCACCTCGCGGCCCGAGAAGCCGTCTTCGGCGCCGCAGGGGTCTTCGGCGTAGGCGACGATGCCGCGCATGCGCTGCCCCAGGCGGATGGCGTCCTTCAGGCGCCAGCCGCCGTTGGGGTCGAGCGTGACGCGCGCCTGCGGGAAGCGTTCGTGCAGCGCGGTCACGGCGTCCACCTCGGCGTCGCCGGCGAGCACGCCGCCCTTCAGCTTGAAGTCGTTGAAGCCGTAGCGCGCCTGCGCCGCTTCGGCCAGACGGACCACCGCCTCGGGGGTCAGCGCTGCGTCGTGGCGCAGGCGGCACCAGGCGTCGTCGGCGCCGGGTTCGCTGGCGTACGGAAGATCGGTCTTCGTGCGGTCGCCGACGAAGAACAGGTAACCCAGCATCTCGACCGACGACCGCTGCTGCCCTTCGCCCAGCAGCGCCGCCACCGGCACGCCCAGGTGCTGGCCGAGCAGGTCGAGCAGCGCGCTCTCGATCGCGGTGACGGCGTGGATGGTGGTGCGCAGGTCGAAGGTCTGCAGCCCGCGGCCGCCGGCGTCGCGCTCGGCGAAGCGCTCGCGCACCGTGCGCAGCACCGCCTGCACCTGACCCAGCGGCTGACCGACGACGAGTGCGGCGGCGTCTTCCAGCGTCTGGCGGATCTTCTCGCCGCCCGGCACCTCGCCGATGCCGGTGCGGCCCGCGCTGTCGGTCAGCACGAGCAGGTTGCGCGTGAAGAACGGGGCGTGGGCGCCGCTCAGGTTGAGCAGCATGCCGTCGCGGCCGGCGACCGGGATGGCGCGCAGCGTGCGGACGACCGGGGTGTCCTTGGGCGTGTCGCTGTGTTCCGTCATCGTACAACCTGGGCGCGGCGCCGGCGTTCCCGGCTGTTCACGAGGTGGGTGCGCATCGCGGCGCGCGCGGCGTCGGCGTCGCGCGCGGCGATGGCGTCGTAGATGCTTTCGTGCTCCGCGTTCACGCGCCGCAGGTAGGCCAGGCGCTCGGCGTCCGGCGGGCCTTCGCCGTCGAGCCGGGCGCGCGGGATGATGGTCGAGCCCAGCGAGGCCAGCAGGTCGCTGAAGTGGCTGTTGCCGGTGGCGCGCGCGATCTCGAGGTGGAACTGGAAGTCGGGCGCGACGGCGTCGCGGCCGGCTTCCAGCGCCGCGGCGATGGCGTCGAGCGCGGCGCGCATGCGGGCGAGGTCGCTGTCGGTGCGGCGCTGCGCGGCCAGGCTGGCGGCCTCGCTCTCGACGCCGATGCGCAGCTCGAGCACGGCGATGACGTCGCGCAGCGTCGCCATCTGCTCGGGCGCGATGCGGAACGACGCGCCGTCGCCGGCGCCGACGACGAAGCTGCCGATGCCGTGCCGCGTCTCGATCATGCCGGCGGCCTGCAGGCGCGACAGCGCCTCGCGCACGACGGTGCGGCTGACGCCGAACGCGGCCATCAGCTCGGACTCGGTCGGCAGCTTGGCGCCCGGCGTCAGGCGGCCGTCGCGGATGCCGTCGCCGAACGACTCCACCAGACCCTGGGCCAGGTTGCGTGGGCGGCGTTGGGCGGTGTCGGTGGCGTTCATCTGCGCGAAAACCCGGGGTGCGGTTGGCTTGACTTCGGAGGCTGCGTTGTGGACCATAGTTGTACGACAACTGATGACTGAATGGCAAGCGTGATGATCCCGACACCGCCGCTCACCACGCTGCGCTGGAAGCGCCTGCTGGTCACCGGCGCCGCCGGCGCGCTGGGCCGCGAACTGCGGCCGCGCCTGAAGGCGTATTGCGACGCGCTGCGCCTGTCGGACATCGCCGACCTCGGCAGCGCCGCGGCCGGCGAGGAACTGCGCCCCGCCGCGCTGGAGGACAAGGCTGCGGTGCACGCGCTGCTCGAAGGCGTCGAAGCGGTGGTGCACCTGGGCGGCGTGTCGGTCGAGAAGCCGTTCGACGTCATCCTGCCGGCCAACATCGTCGGCGTGTTCAACCTCTACGAGGCGGCGCGCGAGCACGGCGTGAAGCGCGTGGTGTTCGCCAGCAGCAACCACGTGACCGGCTTCTACCGCCAGGACGAGACGATCTCGCCCCAGGACCCCGTGCGCCCGGACGGCTACTACGGCCTGTCCAAGGCCTTCGGCGAGAACCTGTCGCGGTTCTACTTCGACCGCTACGGCATCGAGACGGTGTGCGTGCGCATCGGCTCCTCGTTCCCCGAGCCGAAGGACCGCCGCATGCTCGCCACCTGGCTGAGCTTCGACGACCTCGAACGCCTGGTCGTCGCCGCGCTCGCTGCGCCCGCGGTCGGCCACACGGTGATGTTCGGCATGAGCGACAACCGCCTCACCTGGTGGGACAACACGAGCGCACGCCACGTCGGCTACCGCCCGCAGGACAGCTCCGAGCCCTTCCGCCCCGCGGTGGAAGCGCGCCAGCAGCGCATCGACCTCAGCGACCCCGCCGCCATCTTCCAGGGCGGCGGCTTCGTCAAGCAAGGCCCCTTCTGACCCCCGAACATCGACCCGGAGACACGACCATGAACCTGAAGACCCTTGCCGTTGCCGCGGCGCTGCTCGCCGCCGCCGCGGCCCAGGCCACCGAGTTCCGCTCGGCCGACACGCACAACGCCGACGACTACCCCACCGTCGCGGCCGTCAAGCACATGAGCGAGCTGCTCGAGAAGAAGAGCGGCGGCAAGCACAAGATCAAGGTCTTCAACAAGCAGGCGCTGGGCAGCGAGAAGGAGACGATCGACCAGGTGAAGATCGGCGCGCTCGACCTGACGCGCGTGAACGTCGGCCCGATGAACGCCATCTGCCCGCTGACGCAGGTGCCGACGATGCCGTTCCTCTTCAACAGCATCGCCCACATGCGCAAGGTGCTCGACGGCCCGGTGGGCGACGAGATCCTGAAGAGCTGCGAATCGGCCGGCTTCGTCGGCCTGGCCTTCTACGACAGCGGTGCGCGCAGCATCTACGCGAAGAAGCCCATCAAGACGGTGGCCGACGCCAAGGGCCTGAAGATCCGCGTGCAGCAGAGCGACCTCTGGGTGGCGCTGGTCGGCGCGATGGGCGCCAACCCCACGCCCATGCCCTACGGCGAGGTCTACACCGCGCTGAAGACCGGCCTCATCGACGCGGCGGAGAACAACATCCCGAGCTTCGACACCGCCAAGCACGTCGAGGCGGTGAAGATCTACTCGAAGACCGAGCACTCGATGGCGCCCGAGATCCTGGTGATGAGCAAGATCGTCTTCGACAAGCTGCCGAAGGCCGAGCAGGACATGATCCGCGCCGCCGCCAAGGAGTCGGTCGCGTTCCAGCGCCAGAAGTGGGACGAGCAGGAGGGCAAGTCGCTCGCCAACGTGAAGGCGCAGGGTGCCGAGATCGTCGAGGTCGACAAGAAGTCGTTCCAGGCCGTGATGGGCCCGGTGTACGACAAGTTCATGACCACGCCGGACATGAAGCGCCTCGTGAAGGCGGTGCAGGACACGAAGTAGTCCGGTGCGCTACGCCCCTCTGTACACCCGGTTCTGCGCGGCGCTGTCGCGGCTGGCCCTCGGGCTGGCCGTGGTCGGCCTCGTTGCCGTGATCCTGTGCGTGCAGTGGCAGGTGTTCGGCCGCTACGTCATGAACGACACGCCCACCTGGGCCGAGGCGCTGGCCATGCTGCTGGTGCTCTTCGTCACGGCCTTCGGCCTCGCGGTGGGCGTGCGCGACACCGGCCACATCGGGCTGGAGTCGATGGTGGCGCTGCTGCCCGAGCGCTGGCGCCACCGCATCGAGATCCTGATCCACGCGCTGGTGGGCCTGTTCGGTGCGCTGATGGTCCACGGCGGCTGGCTGTGGGCGAGCGCGAAGTGGAACGAGAAGAAGCCGATGCTGCCGGTGCCCGACGGCATCGACTACGTGCCGCTGGTCATCGCCGGCGTGCTGATCGTGCTGTTCAGCATCGAGCACATCGTCGCGCTGGTGCAGGGCAAGGTCGTGGAGCCGGCATGGAACTGACCGTGTTGGCCGTCTCGTTCGCGGTGTTGCTGCTGCTGGGCGTGCCGGTCGCGTTCGCGATCGGGCTGTCGTCGGTGGCGACGATCCTCGCCGCCGGGCTGCCGATGGCGGTCGTCTTCCAGAAGATGGTCGGCGGCATGCAGGTGTTCAGCTTCCTGGCGATCCCGTTCTTCGTCTTTGCCGGCGAGCTGATGCTCTACGGCGGCATCGCCGAACGCATCGTGAAGCTGGCGAACAGCCTGGTCGGCCACGTGCGCGGCGGCCTGGGCATGAGCAACGTGCTGGGCTGCACGCTGTTCGGCGGCATCGTCGGCTCGCCGGTGGCCGACGTGTCGGCGATGGGCAGCGTGATGATCCCGCTGATGAAGAAGGAAGGCTACGACGCCGACTACGCGGTGAACGTGACCACGCACGCGTCGCTCGTCGGCGCGCTGATGCCGACCTCGCACAACCTGATCCTGTTCACGCTGGCCACGTCGGGCCTGGCCTCGGTGAGCGCGCTCGGGTTGATCCTCGCCGGCATCGTGCCGGCGCTGCTGCTCACGCTGTGCAACCTGCTCGCGGCCTGGTGGGTGGCGCGCCGGCGCGGCTACCCGACGCATGGCGCCTTTCCCGGCTGGCGGGCGGTCGCGGTGGCCTTCGCGGCCGCGGTGCCGGGCCTGCTGGTGGTGCTGATCATCCTGGTGGGCATCCTCTCGGGCGCCTTCACGGCCACCGAGTCGGCGTCCATCGCCGTCGGCTGGGCGCTGCTGATCACCGTGCTGGTGTACCGCTCGCTCAGCTGGACGAACTTCCTGAAGGCCTGCGCGAAGGCCTGCAAGACGACCGGTGTGGTGCTGCTGCTGATCGGCATCTCGGCCGCGTTCGGCTACTTCCTCGCGCTCTACGAAGTGCCGCAGCGCACCGGCGAGCTGATGAAGAGCGTGTCCGACACGCCCTGGGTCATCTTCCTGATGATCAACGTGCTGCTGTTCGTGCTCGGCACCTTCCTCGACATGGCGCCGACGATCCTGATCTGCACGCCGATCTTCATGCCCATCGCGATGCAGTTCGGCATGGACCCGCTGCAGTTCGGCGTCGTCATGCTGATCAACTGCGCGCTCGGGCTCAACACGCCGCCCGTGGGCACGGTGCAGTTCGTCGGCTGCGCGATCGGCGGGGTGTCGGTCGGGCAGGTCATGCGCACGATCTGGCCCTTCTACGGCGCGCTCGGGGCCTGCCTCGTGCTCGTCACCTACGTGCCGGCGTTCTCGCTCTGGCTGCCGGGAGTGTTCAAGTGACTGCCACGCCTTCCCAGGGTCAGCGCCTGTCGGCGCGCGTGCCCGATCCGCTCGTCGAGATCCTCGACCCCGCGTTCGCCGCGCTGCGCCTGTACAGCGCCGGCGTCGAGCGCCTCGCCACCGGCACGCAGTGGGGCGAGGGCCCGGTGTGGTTCGGCGACGGCCGCTGCCTGCTGTGGAGCGACATCCCGAACGACCGCATCCTGCGCTGGGACGAAACCACCGGCGCCACCAGCACCTGGCGCCAGCCCTCGGGCCACGCCAACGGCCTGGTGCGCGACCGCCAGGGCCGGCTCGTCGCCTGCGAACACGGCGGCCGGCGCATCACGCGCACCGAACACGACGGCAGCCTCACCGTGCTGGCCGACCGCTTCGACGGCAAGCCGTTCAACTCGCCGAACGACATCGTCTGCCGGCGCGACGGCAGCTTCTGGTTCACCGACCCGCCCTTCGGCATCGCCGGCTGGTGGGAAGGCGCGCCGGCGAAGGCCGAGCTGCCGCATGCGGTGTACCGCATCGACGGTGACAGCGGCGTCGTCACCCGCGTCGTCGACGACCTGGCCGGCCCGAACGGGCTCGCCTTCTCGCCCGACGAACGGCAACTGCACGTCATCGAAAGCCGCGCCACGCCGAGCCGAAGGATCTGGACCTACGACGTGACCGCCGCCGGCACGCTGGCGAACAAGCGCCTGCTGATCGACGCCGACGGTGCCGGTGCTCTCGACGGCATGGCGATCGACGTCGCCGGCAACCTGTGGTGCGGCTTCGGCAGCGACGGCCGCGCCGGCGCGTCGTCCGAAGCGCTGGACGGCGTCCGCGTCTACGCGCCCGACGGCCGCCCCATCGGCCACGTGCACCTGCCCGAGCGCTGCGCCAACGTGTGCTTCGGCGGCCGCCACCGCAACCGGCTCTTCATGGCCGGCGCGCAGTCGCTGTACGCGCTGCACGTCAACACGCAGGGCGCGGTGTGATGGCCGAGACGCCGCGCACGACCCCCCGCACGGTGCGCCTGCACGAGCGCGACAACGTCGCCGTCGTCGTCAACGAAGGCGGCCTCGCGGCCGGCACCGCGCTGCCCGGCGGCCCGGTGCTGGTGGAGAAGGTGCCGCAGGCGCACAAGGTGGCGCTGGTCGACCTGCCCGCCGGCACGCCCGTGCTGCGCTACGGCGTGGAGATCGGCCGCACGCTGGCCGACCTGCCGGCCGGCAGCTGGGTGCACGAGCGCCGCCTCGCGATGCCCGACGCGCGCGGCCTCGAAGGCCTGCCGCGTGCCACCCGTCGCGCGCCGGCGCTGCCGCCGCTGGAGGGCTACACCTTCGAGGGCTACCGCAACGCCGACGGCAGCGTCGGCACGCGCAACCTGCTGGGCATCACGACCACCGTGCAGTGCGTGGCCGGCGTGCTCGACGTCGCGGTGCAGCGCATCCGCGAACAGCTGCTGCCGAAGTACCCGAACGTCGACGGCGTCGTCGCGCTCGAGCACGCCTACGGCTGCGGCGTGGCGATCGACGCGCCGGGCGCCGAGATCCCGATCCGCACGCTGCGCCACATCGCGCAGAACCCCAACTTCGGCGGCGAGGTGATGGTGGTCAGCCTGGGCTGCGAGAAGCTGCAGCCCGAGCGCCTGATGCCGCCGGGCAGCATCCCGATCGGCGGCCCTTCCGGCGGGGTGATGGGCCACGTCTGCCTGCAGGACGGCGCGCACGTGGGCTTCATGTCGATGATCGACGACATCGTCGCCACCGCCGAGCGCCACCTGCAGCGCCTGA
Organism: Pseudomonadota bacterium; assembly: GCA_963204815.1. Classification (GTDB taxonomy): domain Bacteria; phylum Pseudomonadota; class Gammaproteobacteria; order Burkholderiales; family Burkholderiaceae_C; genus Rubrivivax. The sequence goes on from CAUJHQ010000013.1 coordinate 22,160, forward strand.
ACGCGCGCCGCCGCGTCACGGTGCCGGCCAGCGAACTGGTGGTCGGCGTGCAGTGCGGCGGCAGCGACGCCTTCAGCGGCATCACCGCCAACCCGGCGGTCGGCTTCGCGTCCGACCTGCTGGTGCGCGCCGGCGCCAGCGTGATGTTCAGCGAGACCACCGAGGTGCGCGACGCCGTCGAGCAGCTCACCGCGCGCGCCGCCACGCCCGGGCTGGCGCAGCGCATCGTCGACGAGATGGCGTGGTACGACGGCTACCTGCAGAAGGGCGGTGTCGACCGCAGCGCCAACACCACGCCGGGCAACAAGGCCGGCGGGCTGAGCAACATCGTCGAGAAGGCGATGGGCTCGATCATCAAGAGCGGCACGGCGCCGATCAGCGGCGTCATCTCGCCCGGCGAGCGCCTCGCCGGCAAGGGCCTCACCTACGCCGCCACGCCGGCGAGCGACTTCATCTGCGGCACGCTTCAGCTGGCTGCCGGCATGAACCTGCACGTGTTCACCACCGGCCGCGGCACGCCCTACGGCCTGGCCGCCTGCCCGGTGCTGAAGGTGGCGACGCGCACCGAGCTGGCGCGCCGCTGGCACGACCTGATGGACCTGAACGCCGGCCGCATCGCCGACGGCGAGGCGACGATCGAAAGCCTCGGCTGGGAGCTGTTCCACCTGCTGCTCGCGGTGGCGAGCGGACAGCGCACCTGGGCCGAGCACTGGAAGCTGCACAACGCGCTGGTGCTGTTCAACCCGGCGCCGGTGACCTGATGCCGCCCGGGCTGGCCGGCGCGGCGCACGCGACGGTGCCTGCGGCTGCGTTCGTCCTCGCGCTGGTGGCCACGCCGGCGGCGCGGGCCGAGGCCAACCCCTACGCCGGCTGGGTCGGGCAGGCCGGGCTGCCGTTCGTCGGCGGGACGCAGGTGCTGCGGGCGCGCATCGCGGCCAACCACCCGCAGCAGGAGGTGCGCGCGCTCGCCTTCGCCGGCCCGGACTTCGCGCTGTACCGCATGTCGGCGGGCGGGGTCGGCGCGGGCGTGTCGCTCGGGCCGCTGCTCGTGTCCACCGGTGGCGTGCGCCATGCGGTGCTGCCGGTGGCGGCGGGCGCGCGTGTCGAGGTCGCGCGCATCGCCACCCACCGGGCCTACGTCGGCGTCGCCGCCGAACGGCTGCTGGCCGACGGCGACGTCATCGCCGGCGGCCGCACCGGCGCCGCCTTCACGCTCGGCGTCGAGTACCTGAAGCCGGCGGGCGTCGGCTGGGGCATGCAGGCTGGCCTGCACACCGCCGACGTGCGCGTGCCGGCCACCGCCTTCGGCGCGGATCGCCGCGCCCGCCCGGGCGTCGTGCGCTGGGGCGCCTTCTTCCGCTTCTGAGCGCGCCGCCGGCTCACTGGTTGATGACGAGCCGCATCGTCACGCCCTGCGGCGTGTTGCGCACCAGCTGCACGCTGCCGTCGTGCAGTTCCATCACGCGGTGCACGATGTACAGGCCGAGCCCGTGGCCGGCCGGCGTGCCGCTGCCGGCCTGGCCGCGCGTGCCGCGCTCGAAGAGCCGGGGCACGAACGCGGGGTCGATGCCCGGGCCCTGGTCGATGACGTCGATCACCAGCGCGAGCGGGTCGTCGGAGTCGCTGATGCGCACCACCACCGGCGTGCCCTCGGCGCTGTAGCGCAGCGCGTTGCCCAGCAGGTTGCGCAGCGCCAGCCGCATCAGGCTGATGTCCATCGACGCGGTGCGCGTGCTCGTCGCGCGCTCCACGCGCACGCGTTCGCGCTTGTGCGCCGGCAGGTCGCCGATGACGATGCCGACCAGCAGGTCGATGTCGGTGTCGAGGTGGCGGATGCGGTCGGGCCGCTCCACCAGCGCCGCCACCGCCAGCGTGTTGTCCAGGCTGGCCGTCACCTGTGCCAGCACGCTCTGCGCGCGCTTCAGGGTCGGCAGCGATGCCGAGTCGCCGGCGCGGCCGAGCACCGAGGCCGCGTTCTCCATCACGACGGCGGCGTTGTGCAGCGGCTGCCGCACTTCGTGGGCCAGCATGTCCAGCATCTCGCCGCGTTCGCGCAGCAGCGCGTCGAGTTCGTGCGCGTGCGTCTCCAGCGCGGCGCGCAGCGCCTGTTCCTGGCGCAGCGCGGCCTCGGTCTCCTTCAGCCGCGTGACCTCGGTCACCTGGGCGACGAAGCCCCGCACGACACCGTCGACGATGTCCGGCAGGTAGTGCGCCAGGCTGTGCCGGCGCACGCCGCCGGGGCCGGGCACGATGCGCTCGAAGAGCTGTTCGTGGCCGGCCAGCGCACCGCGGACGTAGGGCAGGTTCAGCGCGTAGAGGTCGGGGCCGAGCAGCTCGCGCAGCGGGCGGCCCAGCATCTTCGCCGGGTCGGCGCCGAACCACACCAGGTAGGCGTGGTTGGCGAAGCGGCAGACCTCGTCGCGGTCCCAGTAGGCCAGCATCGACGGCACGCGGTTCGCCACCAGCGTGGCGTAGTCGGTCGGGGCGGTGTTGGTGGGCGGGCTCATCGCGGCGTGGAGCCGCCATCCTAGCGCTCGGCGATGTAGTGCTGCAGCGTCGGCGCCTCGCCGGGCTGCAGGTGCGCGGCCAGGCGCGCCTCCAGCTCCTGGTCGGCCAGCGTGGCGCGGGCGCGCTGGTGCAGGTAGTCGGCCCAGCTGGTGACGATGAAGCGTTCGACGAAGCGCGCCGGGTCGGAAAGGTCGCGGTAGATGCGCCAGAAGGTCGCGCCGTCGCGCCGCCGCGGGCCGCGCAGCAGGCTGGCGTCCTCGAGGAAGGCCTCGACGCGGTCGGGCCGCACGCGGTAGCCGATCTCCACCGCCACCGGCCCGGCCTCGGGGTCGGGTTCGTGGGCGACGAACAGGTCTTCCGACAGCGGCACCTGCGTCACTTCGGTCAGCTCGCCCATGCGCAGCGGGAAGGGGCGCGCCAGCAGCAGGCCGGCGGCCATCGCGGCGGCGGCGGCCAGCAGCGTGGGCGTCAGGCCGAGCAGGTCCGACAGCGCGCCCCAGAACGCCGAGCCGATCGCGAACGAGCCCAGCGCCGCCAGCGTGTGCAGCGCGGTGGCGCGCGCGCGCACCCACGGCGGCACGCTGGTCTGCGTGGCGGTGTTGTAGGTGGACATGACGCTCATCCACGCGCCGCCGCCGGCCACCAGCGCGACGTAGACCAGCGCCCGCTCGTGCGACAGCGCGGCGGCCAGCATCGCGAGCGCGAAGACGATCGAGCCCGCCGCGATCAGCCGCTCCAGGCCCAGGCGCTGGCGCAGGCGGCCGATCGCCAGGCCGGCGAGCACGGCGCCGGTGCCCAGACAGCCCATCAACAGTCCGAAGCCGGTGGCGCCCAGGCCGAGCTGGCGCTGGCCGATCACCGGCAGCAGCGCCCACAGCGCCGAGCCGGCGGCGCTGTAGGCCACCGTGCGCACCAGCTGCGCGAGCACGGTCTCGCTGTGGCGCGCGAAACGCAGCGCGCTCAGCATGCCGCCCCACAGCCGCTCGGCCGGCAGGCGCGACGGCGGGTGCGGCCGCGGCGGGTGGCGGCGCACCGATTCCAGCAGCACGCCGATGCCGAGCACCGCGCAGGCGAACACCCAGCCCGGGCCGGCCTGCGCGTAGACCCAGCCGGCGGCGGCCGGGCCGAGGGCGCGCGCGCTGTTGTAGGCGATGCCGATCGCGGTGATGGCCTGCGGCAGCTCGTCGCGCGGCACCACGTCGACGATGCCGGAGTTCCAGCTCGGCGACAGCATCGCCGTGCAGCAGCCGGCCAGGAAGGTCAGCACCAGCAGCGTCGCCGCGCCCGCCACGCCGAGGATGAACAGCAGCGCCATCAGCGCGACCAGCGCCCCTTGCAGGCCGAGCGCGACGAGGATCAGGCGCCGGCGGTCGGTGGTGTCGGCCATCACGCCGGCCGGCAGCGCCAGCAGGAACATCGGCAGGAACACCGCCGTCTGCACCAGCGCGGCGAGGAACGACGAGCCGGTGATCTCGACCATCAGCCAGGCCGCCGCCATCGCCTGCATTGCGTTGCCGATGAAGTACAGCGTGCCGCCGCCGAGCAGCGCGCGGAACGCCACGTGGCGCAGCGTGGCGCGGATCGAATGCGGGGCGGGCGGCGCGGGGTTCACGCCGCCGACGCTACACGATCAGCAGCGCGCGGAAGTCGTTCACGTTGGTGAACGTGGGGCCGGGCACGACGAGGTCGCCGAGTTCGGAAAAGAACGTGTAGGCGTCGTTGCGGTCCAGGCACTCGGCCGCCTTCAGGCCGCGCGCCGCGGCCCGCGCCAGCGTGTCGGGGGCGACGATGGCGCCGGCGTTGTCTTCGATGCCGTCGATGCCGTCGGTGTCGGCCGCCAGCACGTGCACGCCGGGTTCGCCCTGCAGCGCGATGGCGCAGCCGAGCAGGAACTCCGTCGCCCGCCCGCCGCGGCCGCCCTTCGACTTCACGGTGACCGTGGTCTCGCCGCCGGAGAGGATCACGCAGGGCATCGCGAACGGCGCGCCGCGCCGCGCCACCGCGCGCGCCAGCGCGGCCTGCACCTTGCCGACCTCGCGGCTCTCGCCTTCCATCTCGTCGGAGAGGATGTGTGCCTCGACGCCGGCGGCGCGCGCCACGGCGGCGGCGGCCTCCAGGCTCTGCTGCGGCGTGGCGATCATGTGCACTTGATGGCCGGCGAAGCGCGGGTCGCCGGGCTTGGGCGACTCGAAGGCGCCGCTCTCCAGCCCTTCGCGCGCGGCCGCCGGCAGGTCGATCGCGTAGCGCTTCAGGATCGCCAGCGCGTCGGCGCAGGTGGTGGGGTCGGGCACCGTCGGGCCGCTGGCGATGACCTCGGGCGCGTCGCCCGGCACGTCGCTGATCAGCAGCGTGACGACGCGCGCCGGCGCGCAGCGCGTGGCCAGCCGCCCGCCCTTGATGGCCGACAGGTGCTTGCGCACGCAGTTCATCTCGTCGATCGCGGCGCCGCTCTTCAGCAGCGCGCGGTTGATCGCCTGCTTGTCTTCGAGCGTCAGGCCGGGCGCCGGCAGCGACAGCAGCGCCGAGCCGCCGCCGGAGATCAGGCACAGCACGAGGTCGTCGGCCGTCAGCCCCTGGGCGAGTTCGGCGATGCGCGCGGCGGCGCGGCGGCCGGCTTCGTCGGGCACCGGGTGCGAAGCTTCCACCACCTCGATGCGGCCCGGCCGCGCCTTGTACGCCGGCGGCACGTGGTCGTAGCGCGTGACGACCAGGCCCGACAGCGGCGCGCCGGCGGGCCACAGCGCGTCGACCGCCTGCGCCATCGCGCCACCCGCCTTGCCGGCACCGATGACGACCGTGCGGCCCTTCGGCGGCGGCGGCAGGAAGGGCGCCGTGTTGTGCAGCGGCAGCGCTCGCTGCACCGCGGCGTCGTACAGGGTGCGGAGGAAGGCGCGCGGGTCGTCGGTCTTCATCGGGCCGATTTTCAGCCCTCGGCCACCGGGTGGTTCGCCATCAACTCGAGCGCACGCACGAGCGCCGAATGGTCGAGCTCGGCCATGCCGTTGGCCGCGCAGGCCTGCATCAGCTGCGCCGCGCCGGCGGTCTGCGGCAGTGCGACGCCGAGGGCGCGCGCGCCGGCCAGCGCCAGGCTCAGGTCCTTCTGGTGCAGCCCGATGCGGAAGCCCGGGTTGAAGGTGCGCTTGATCATGCGCTCGCCGTGCACTTCCAGGATGCGGCTCGACGCGAAGCCGCCCATCAGCGCCTGTCGCACCTTGGCGGGGTCGGCGCCGGCCTTGCTGGCGAAGACCAGCGCCTCGCCGACGGCGGCGATGTTCAGCGCGACGATGATCTGGTTGGCCACCTTCGTGGTCTGGCCGTCGCCGTTGCCGCCGACCAGCGTGATGTTCTTGCCCATCAGCGCGAACAGCGGCTTGACCTTCTCGAACGTGGCCTCGGGGCCGCCGACCATGATGGTCAGCGACGCCGCCTTGGCGCCGACCTCGCCACCGGAGACCGGCGCGTCGAGATAGTCGCAGCCCAGCGCGTTGATCTTCGCGGCGAAGGTCTTGGTCTCGATGGGCGAGATCGAGCTCATGTCGACCACGGTCTTGCCTTTCGACAACCCCTTCGCGACGCCGTGCTCGCCGAACAGCACCGCCTCGACGTCGGGCGTGTCGGGCACCATCAGGAAGACGATGTCGGCGCGCTCGGCGACTTCGCGCGCGCTCGCGCAGGCCACGGCGCCGGCGTCCAGCAGCGCGGGCGGTACCTTGCTTCGCGTGGCGACGAACAGTTCATGCCCGCCGGCGCGCAGGTGGCCCGCCATCGGCGTGCCCATGATCCCGGTGCCGATCCATCCCAGCTTCATGCGTAACCCCCGAGTTGACGCCGTGCCTGTTCGAGCCAGCCGAGGCCGGCTTCGGTGCCCTGCGCCGGCTTGTATTCGCAGCCGATGGCACCCGTGTAGCCGATCTTGCGCAGGTGCGCGAACAGGAACGGGTAGTTGATCTCGCCGGTGCCGGGCTCGTTGCGGCCCGGGTTGTCGGCGATCTGCACATGGCCGATGCGCGGCAGGTACTTCTGCAGCGTGGCCGCCAGTTCGCCTTCGTAGCGCTGCGCGTGGTAGATGTCGTACTGCACGTAGGCGTTGTCGGCGCCCACCTCGTCGAGCACCGAGATCGCCTTCGGCGTGTTGTTGAGCCAGAAGCCCGGCACGTCGAAATTGTTGATCGGTTCCACCAGCAGCTTGAGGCCCGCGGCCTTCAGTTCCTTCGCGGCGAAGCGCAGATTCTCGACCAGCGTCTTGCGCGCCAGCGCGTCGTCCGTCCCAGCCGGTGGGATGCCGGCCAGGCAGTTGAGCTGCGGCACGCGCAGCGTGGTGGCGTACTCGATGCCCTTGGCCACGCCGGCGCGGAACTCGTCCACCCGCTGCGGGTTGCAGGCGATGCCGCGGTCGCCCTTGGACCAGTCGCCGGCGGGCAGGTTGTGCAGCACCATCGTCAGGCGGTTGGCGACCAGGCGGTCGCGCACCGCCGCGGCGGTGGCTTCGTACGGGAACTGCACCTCGACGCTCTGGAAGCCCGCGCGCGCGGCGCGGTCGAAGCGCTCCAGGAAGGGCACCTCGGTGAAGAGCATCGAGAGGTTGGCGGCAAAGCGCGGCATGGTGTCTCCGGTGTTATTCCAGCAGGCCCGCCATCTCCAGGCCCTGGCGGCCTTCGGGGTGGCGGCAGTCGATGGCCTCGAACTCGTTGACCTTGTCGATCTCGGTGCCCATCGCGATGTTGGTCACCTTCTCGAGGATGCATTCCACCACGACCGGCACCCGGTGCTGCTGCGCCATTTCCCTTGCCTGGCGCAGCGCGCCTTCGATCTTCTCGGGGTCGGTCACGCGCAGCGCCTTGCAGCCCATGCCCTCGACGACCTTGGCGTGGTCCATGCCGTAGCCCTTCAGCGCCGGGTCCTCGACATTGATGTTGTCGAAGGCGAGCTGCACGCAGTAGTCCATCTCGAATCCGCGCTGGCTCTGGCGGATGAGGCCGAGGTAGCTGTTGTTCACCAGCACCACCACCATCGGCAGCTTGAACTGGGCGCCCACCGCCAGCTCCTCGATGAGGAACTGGAAGTCGTAGTCGCCGCACAGGCCGACCACGGTCTTCGTCGGGTCGGCGGCGGTCACGCCCAGCGCGGCCGGCAGCGTCCAGCCGAGCGGGCCGGCCTGGCCGCAGTTGATCCACTGGCGCGGCGCGTAGACGTGCAGGAACTGCGCGCCGGCGATCTGGCTGAGGCCGATGGTCGTGACGTACACGGTGTCGCGGCCGAAGGCCTTGTTCATCTCCTCGTAGACGCGCATCGGCTTGATCGGCGTCTCGGTGTAGTGCGTCTTGCGGTGCATCAGGCGCTTACGCTCGGCGCAGCGGAAGACCCAGTCGCCGTAGTCCTTCAGCGTGCCGGCGGCGCGGCGCTCGCGCGCCACCTGCACGAAGAGCTCGAGCGCGGCCTTGGCGTCGCTGACGATGCCGTAGTCGGGGCTGAAGACGCGGCCGATCTGCGTCGGCTCGATGTCGACGTGGACGAACTTGCGGCCCTGCGTGTAGGTCTCGACGCTGCCGGTGTGGCGGTTCGCCCAGCGGTTGCCGATGCCGAGCACGAAGTCGCTCGCCAGCATGGTCGCGTTGCCGTAGCGGTGACTGGTCTGCAGGCCGCACATGCCGGCCATCAGCGGGTGGTCGTCGGGGATCGCGCCCCAGCCCATCAGCGTGGGGATGACCGGCACGCCTGTCAGTTCGGCGAACTCGATGAGCAGGTCGCTCGCGTCGGCGTTGATGATGCCGCCGCCGGCCACGATGAGCGGCTTCTCGGCCGCCATCAGCATGTCGAAGGCCTTCTCCACCTGCTTCTTCGTCGCCGCCGGCTTGTAGACGGGCAGCGGCTCGTAGGTGTCGATGTCGAACTCGATCTCGGCCATCTGCACGTCGAACGGCAGGTCGATCAGCACCGGGCCCGGGCGGCCCGAACGCATCAGGTGGAAGGCCTGCTGGAAGGCGCGCGGCACCTGCGCCGGTTCGCGCACCGTGGTGGCCCACTTCGTCACCGGCTTGGCGATGCTCTCGATGTCGACGGCCTGGAAGTCTTCCTTGTGCAGACGGGCGCGCGGCGCCTGGCCGGTGATGCAGAGGATGGGAATGCTGTCGGCCTGGGCCGAATACAAGCCCGTGATCATGTCGGTG
>CAUJHQ010000014.1 GCA_963204815.1 Pseudomonadota bacterium
GGTCTCCTGCGGCGCCCAGTTGATCAGGATGTCTTGCATGAGGCGGTACTTCCTGGCTGCGGGTCAGAACCGCACGCCGGCCTGCCTGAGGAGCTGTGCCGTCTCGAAGAGAGGCAAACCCATGATACCGGAGTAGCTGCCCTCGATGCGGGCGATCCAGGCCGCCACGGCGCTCTGGATGGCGTAGGCGCCGGCCTTGCCGAAGGGCTCGCCGCTGGCGACGTAGCGTTCGATCTCGCGCGGCGGCATGGCGTCGAAATGAACGCGCGAGGTGCTCACCGCCAGCCACTCGCGACGGCCCGCGGCCACGGCCACCGCGGTGATGACGCGGTGCGTGCGGCCGGACAGCGCAGCCAGCGTTTCGGTGGCCTGGGCCGCATCGGCCGGCTTGCCCAGGATGCGCCGGCCCAGCGCGACGGTGGTGTCGGAGCAGAGGATGGGCGCGGCCGGCAGTCCGCTGACCGCCAGCCGGGCACGCGCCGCGTGCAGCTTGGCGCGCGTGACGCGCTGCACGTAGTCGGCCGGCAGCTCGCCCGCACGCTCGGCCTCCAGCGCCTCGGCATCCTCGTCGGCACGCGGCAACAGCAGCTCGAAGCGCACGCCGATCTGCCCGAGCAGCTGGCGGCGGCGCGGGCTCTGCGAGGCGAGGTAGACGAAGTCGTGCTTCATGCGCGCTTCATTCGCGGTGGTACGGGTGGTTCACCATCACCGTCCAGGCGCGGTAGAGCGCCTCGGCGAGCAGCACGCGCACGAAGGCGTGCGGCAGCGTCAGGTCCGACAGGCGCAGCGTCTCGTCGGCGCTCGCCTTCAGGTCCGGGTGCAGGCCGTCGGGCCCGCCGATGACCAGCGCCACGTCGCGGCCGTCGCGCTGCCAGGCCTGCATGCGCTGCGCGAGCTGCGCCGTGGTGAGCCGCTCGCCGCGCTCGTCGAGCACGACTCGCCGCACGCCCTTGGGCAGCGCGGCTTCCAGGCGCACGGCCTCCGCGGCCATCAGCGGCTCGGCTGTTCGCGAGCCGCGCGGCTCGGCCTTCACGGCCTTGAGCTCCAGCCGCATCTCCGGCGGGAAACGCTTGGCGAAGTCCTCGTAGGCGGTGTCGGCCCAGGCCGGCTGGCGCTGGCCGACCGCGGCGAGCACCAGCTTCATCGCGAGCGAATCACGCCTTGGCGCGCTTGCCCGCCGGGGCCTTCTTGGCCGGGGCGCTGCGCTTCACGCCGACGCTGCGGGTGACCGGCTTGCGCGGCGCCACCGACTTCTTGGCGGCGGGCTTAACCACCACGGTCTTGGTCGGCGCGCTCTTGGCGGGTGCGGACTTCTTTGCCGGTGCGCGGGCCGGCGGCGCGGCACGCTTGGCAGGCGGCGACTTCCTGGACGGCGCGGTCTTCGCGGCTGGCCTCGGCGCCGACTTGGCGGCCGACTTGCCCGCCGGTGCGGCCTTCGCGGCAGCGCCCTTCTTGGCGGCAGCCTTCTTGGCGGCGGACTTGGGCGGCGCGGGCTCCTCGGAAGCCTTCACCAGCCGCACCGGCGTGTCGTCGACCTTCATCTTGACCGGCTTGCCGCCCCAGATCTCCTCGAGGCGGTAGTAGTCGCGGATGGACGGCTGCATCACATGGACCACGGCAGTGCCGCAGTCGACGATGATCCATTCGCCGTTGTCCTCCCCTTCGGTTCGCGGGGCCGGCAGGCCCTTGCTCTTGACAGCGTCGCGCACGCTGGCGGCCAGCGCCTTCGTCTGCCGGTTGCTGGTGCCCGACGCGATGATCACGCGTTCGAACAGCGGTGACAGGTGCTCGGTGTTGAAGACGACGATGTTCTGGGCCTTCACGTCTTCGAGACCGTCGACGATGGCGCGTTGCAGCTTGCGGATGTCCAGGGGGGGCTCCTGTTGTTTCAGCCCTGAGGGCGTGGGGGACGTTGGTAGAGATGGTGCGCTTCAATATATCTCGCCACGCCGTCGGGCACCAGCGAGCCGATGTCCCGGCCTTCGGCGACGCGCGCCCGGATGTCGGTGGAAGCGATGTCGAGCATGGGCAGCGGCACGGCCCGGTGGGCGAAGGCAAGCACCTCGGCGTGCGGCGCCTGTGCCGGCCCCGGCCGGTTGGCCACGGCCAGCGTGACCCGGCCGAGCAGTTCGCGCCAGTCGCGCCAGGTGTGCAGGCCGGCGTACTGGTCCTGCCCGATGACGAGGAACCACATCGCGCCCGGCTCGGCGGCCTGCAGCTCGCGCACGGTGTCCAGCGTGTAGCTCGGGCCGCGGCGCATGATTTCGCAGCGCTCCAGCACGAAGCGCGGCTCGGCGCCCATGGCCAGCCGCACCATCGCCTCGCGGTGCGCGGCCGGCGTGATGGTGCGTGCCTTCTGCCAGGGCTCGCCGGCCGGGATCCAGCGCAGTTCGTCGAGCGCGAGCGCGCGCAGCGCCAGCGGGGCCAGCGCGACGTGGGCCGCATGCGGCGGGTCGAAGGTGCCGCCGAACAGGCCGATGCGCCGCTGGGCTGTTGTCTAGCAGGCTTCCAGTCGGGCCAGTCGCGCGGACGCAGGAAGTCGCTGTACAGCCGCGCCTCCGGCGTGCCGGCCTCGGGCTTCCAGTCGTAGCGCCACTTCACGATCGGCGGCATCGACATCAGGATGCTCTCGGTGCGCCCGCCCGACTGCAGGCCGAA
>CAUJHQ010000015.1 GCA_963204815.1 Pseudomonadota bacterium
CGCGCCGCTGCGCACCACGCCCAGCGCGTCGGCGCGGTAGACCTGGTCGGCGCTGAAGTTCTGCCAGACCTTGGCCACGACCTCGACCGAGGCCTCGAAGCGGTCGGCCTGGCAGGCCAGCGCCGCGGCGTTGATGGCGCCTGCCGAGGTGCCGCAGATGATGCCGAACGGGCTCTTCAGCCGTGCATGCGCGCCGAGCGCATCCCGCCGCAGCCGGGCGATGGCGCGCAGCACGCCGACCTGGTAGGCGGCGCGGGCGCCGCCGCCGCTGAGCACGAGGCCGGTGAGCGGTGTTTCGTACATGAGCCGCCACTGTAGGCGGTGGCGCAGGCCGCGCCTCTCAGGGTTGGCACGCGGGCGGCGAGGCGCGCGGGCCGGCGATCGGCCGAAACGGTCAGTCGACGCGGTCGTGCGTACGGCCGTGGCGGTCGTCGCGTCGGTCGTCCCGGCGATCGCCGCGACGGTCGTCTCGCCACTCGCGGCGGTCGTCGCGCCGGCCGTCGTAGCGGCCGTCATGACGGTCGCCGCGGCGGCCTTCGTGGCGCACGTGGCGGTCGTACCAGTCATGGCGCACGAAGTACACCGGCACGCCGCAGGCGTTGTAGCGGCCGCAGTGGCGGCGCCAGTCGCGGCGGTGGCCCGGCGGCACCCACAGGTACACCGGCTCCGACTGCACGACGACAGGGCGGCCGATGACCACCGGGTTGGGCAGCACCAGCTGCGGCTGCGGGAAGCGGCCGATGTCGATGCGGCCGTACACGCCCGGCTGCGCGATGTCGATCGAGATGCCGACGTTGGCGGCGCCGGCGGGCGCCGCGCCCAGCAGGGCGGCGGCAAGGGTGGCCGCGAGGGCAAGGGTCTTCATCGGGGGTCTCCTTCGGCGTGGCGGTCTCGTCCCTGGACAACGCCTGGGACCGGTGTCCGGATGGCCGGGTTCGGCCGCCGAAACACTCGCTTTCACTCGTTCACGTCAGTCGTAGACGATGCTCGCGCGGCCGCCCTCGGCAATGCTCTTCCAGCGCGCCAGCGCTTCGTCGCTCGGCCAGAACTTCGCGTCGTCGCCAAGGTCGAGCTCGGCGGTGGCAGCACGCCGGTGCAGGCGCAGGCGGATCGCCAGGCCCTGCGAGAGTTCGCCGTGCTCGCTCTCGATGCGGCGCACCGGCCACAGGCGCAGCACGTCGGCGACCGGCGGCACGCCGCCGTTCACGTCCACCGCCAGGTAGCGGCCGAAGCGCGCGCGCGCCATCGGCAGGTCCCAGAGCTGGTTCGCGTTCAGGCGCAGGCCGCCGGCGAAGCGGTCGGGCTGCACCTTGCCCTGCACGACGACGAGTTCGTCTTCCTTCAGCAGCTCGCGGTTGGCGTCCAGCAGCTCTTCGTTGGCGACCGCCTCGATGCTCTCGGTGCCGTCGTCGACCTTGAAGATCGCGACGCGGCCACGCTGGCCGTTGATGACCCGCAGCTCGCTGATGATGCCGGCCACGAGCTGCGGCTCGCGGCTGTCGACGAGGTCGGCGATCGACCGCTTCGCGAAGCGGCGCACCTCGTCGGCGCAGGCGTCGAACAGGTGGCCCGACAGGTAGAAGCCGATCGCCGACTTTTCCTGCGTGAGCCGCTCGCGGATGCTCCAGGGCTCGACGTGCACGAGCGCCGGCTCCTGCGTGCTGGAGCCGTGGGCGTCGCCGAAGTCGAACAGCCCGCCCTGCGAGGCGTTCGCGGCCTGCGTGTCGGCCCATTCGAACGCCAGGCTCACGCTGGCCAGCGCACTCGCGCGGTCGGGGTGCAGCAGGTCGAACGCGCCGGCCTTGATGAGCGCTTCCACCACGCGCTTGTTGACGCGCTGGCGGTCGACGCGGGCGCAGAAGTCGAACAGGCTGCGGAACGGCCCGCCGCCCTCGGCCCCGCCCTCGCGCGCGGCGACGATGGCCTCGATGGCGCCGGCGCCCGTGCCCTTCACCGCGCCCAGGCCGTAGCGGATGCGCTTGTCGTCCACCGGCTCGAAGCGCTGCGTGCCGCGGTTGATGTCCGGCGCCTCGAACGTGAGGCCGAAGAGCTTGGCGTCGGCCAGCAACACCTTCAGCTTGTCGGTGTTGTCGGCTTCGATCGTCATGTTGGCCGCGTAGAACTCGGCCGTGCAGTGCACCTTGATCCAGGCCGTGTGGTACGCGAGCAGCGAGTACGCCGCGGCATGGCTCTTGTTGAAGCCGTAGCCGGCGAACTTCTCCATCAGGTCGAAGACCTCGTCGGCCTTCTGCTCGCTGATGCCCTTCTCGGTCGCGCCGGCGCGGAACTTGACGCGTTCCTTGGCCATCTCCTCGGGCTTCTTCTTGCCCATCGCGCGGCGCAACAGGTCGGCGCCGCCGAGGCTGTAGCCGCCCATCACCTGGGCGGCCTGCATCACCTGCTCCTGGTAGACGAAGATGCCGTAGGTCTCGGACAGCACCTGCTCCAGCAGCTTGTGCGGGTACTCCACCGGCTCGCGGCCGTTCTTGCGCGCGCAGAAGCTCGGGATGTTCTCCATCGGGCCGGGGCGGAACATCGCGTTCAGCGCGATCAGGTCCTCCAGCCGCGTCGGCTTGGCTTCGCGCAGCATGCCCTGCATGCCACGCGATTCGAACTGGAACACCGCTTCGGTGAGGCCGTCGGAGAAGAGCTTGTAGACGCGCGCGTCGTCCAGCGGCAGCGTCTCGTAGCTGAAGTCCTGGCGGTTCGGGCGCCGGCGCAGGATGTACTCCTTCGCCAGTTCCAGGATCGTCAGCGTCGCCAGGCCCAGGAAGTCGAACTTGACGAGGCCGATCGCCTCGACGTCGTCCTTGTCGTACTGGCTCACCGCGCTGTCGCTGCCGGGTTGCTGGTAGAGCGGGCAGAAGTCGGTGATCTTGCCGGGCGCGATCAGCACGCCACCGGCGTGCATGCCGATGTTGCGCACCATGCCTTCGACGCGCGTGGCCAGGCTCAGCAGCTCGGCCACCTCTTCCTCGGCGGCCTCGCGGCGGTCGATCTCGGGCTCCTCGGCGCGTGCGTAGATGATGCCGGGGTCGGGCTTCTCGGGCACCTTGGCCAGCGTCACCGTCTTGCCCGGCGGCGCCGGGATCAGCTTGGCGATGCTGTCGACGTGGCCGTAGCCCATGCCCAGCACGCGGCCGACGTCGCGCAGCGCGGCCTTCGCGGCCATCGTGCCGAAGGTGGCGATCTGGCTCACCGCATCGCGGCCGTACTTGCCCTTCACGTACTCGATGACGCGGTCGCGGTTGCCCTGGCAGAAGTCGATGTCGAAGTCGGGCATCGACACGCGCTCCGGGTTCAGGAAGCGCTCGAACAGCAGGTTGTATTGCAGCGGGTCGAGGTCGGTGATGAAGAGCGCGTAGGCCACCAGCGAGCCGGCGCCCGAGCCGCGGCCCGGGCCCACCGGGCAGCCGTTCTCCTTCGCCCAGACGATGAAGTCCGAGACGATCAGGAAGTAGCCCGGGAAGCCCATCTTGATGATGGTCGCGAGCTCGAATTCGAGCCGCTCGACGTAGGTCGCGCGCTGCGCCTCGCGCTTCGCGGGGTTGGGGAAGAGCGCGGCCAGCCGCTTCTCGAGACCTTCGTGCGACGCCTTGCGGAAGTAGACCTCGATCGGCGTGCCGTCGGGCGTCGGGAAGTCAGGCAGCTGCGGCTTGCCCAGCACCAGCGTCAGGTTGCAGCGGCGCGCGATCTGCACCGTGTTGGCGATGGCGCTCGGCACGTCGGCGAACAGCGCCTCCATCTGCGCCTGCGTCTTGAAGTACTGCTCGCGCGTGAAGCGCTTGACGCGCTTGGGGTTCGCCAGCGTCTCGCCTTCGGCGATGCAGACGCGCGCCTCGTGCGCTTCGTAGTCGTCGGGCGCCATGAACTGCACCGGGTGCGTGGCCACCACCGGCAGGCCCAGTTGCGCGGCCAGCGGCACGGCGGCGCGCACGTGGGCTTCGTTCGTCGGCAGGCCGGCGCGCTGAAGCTCCAGGTAGAAGCGGCCGGGGAACAGCTCGGCCAGCTGGCGCGCGAGCAGCGCGGCGCGCTCGCCGTCGCCGGCCAGCAGCGCCTGGCCGACCGCGCCGCCGTCGGCGCCCGACAGCGCGATCAGCCCGCCGCCCAGTTCGCGCAGCCAGTCCCACTTGAGCCACGCGGTGGTGCGCTGCACGTTCTTCGTCCAGCCGCGCGCCAGCAGCTCGCTGAGGTTCAGGTAGCCCTGGCTGTCCTGCACCAGCAGCAGCAGGCGGCTGGGCAGCTTCTCGCCGCCTTCCTGCGGCTCCATCCAGACGTCGACGCCGATCAGCGGCTTCACGCCCTTGCCGCGGCAGGCCTTGTAGAACTTGATGGCGCCGAAGAGGTTGCCGAGGTCGCTGATGGCCAGCGCCGGCTGGCCGTCGGCGCGCGCCGCCGGGGCCAGCTCGTCGATGCGCAGGGTGCCGTCGACGACGGAGAACTCGGTGTGCGTGCGGAGGTGAACGAACATCGCCGGCATTGTAGGGAGCGCGCCCGCGCCGCCCGCGCGCGCGTCAGCCCTTGGGCCGCCAGACGAAGGGGAACAGGCACTGGCGCCAGAAGCCGTCGGGCACGTAGTCGCCCTGCACACCGTAGCGCGCCGGCCAGGTGCGGCCGGACTGCACGGCGGTGCCGAAGAGGTGGTCGATGAAGGCGAAGTGGGCGGCGTAGTTGCGGTCGATCGCCTCGTCGTCCTGCGAGTGGTGCCAGTGGTGGAAGTTGGGCGTCACGATCAGGTAGCGCAGCGGGCCCAGCCGCACGCTCACGTTGGCGTGGTTGAACACCGCCTGGAAGCCGACGACGACGATGTAGGCGTCGATCACTTCCTTGCTGAAGCCCAGCACGTAGATCGGCGCCAGCACCAGCGTGCGCGTGAGGATGATCTCCAGCACGTGCTGGCGCGAGCCGGCGATCCAGTCCATGTGCTTCGCGCTGTGGTGCACCGCGTGCAGGCGCCACAGCAGCGGCACCTCGTGGTAGGCGCGGTGGGTCCAATACTGCACCAGGTCGGCGACGAGGACGATGAGGAACAGCGCGACCCAGAAGTCCAGCCCCTGCACCCAGCCGCGCAGGCCGTCGTGGGCGGCCCAGCCGAAGAGCCGGTGCACCAGCAGGTTCACCGCCAGCAGCACGAAGCCGACCAGCAGGTGATTGACGATGAAGTGGTGGAAGTCGGTCTGCCACTCGGGGCGGAACACCGGCTGCTCGCGCCGCAGCGCGAACAGCTTCTCGACGAAGACGAAGATCAGCGTCGAGCCCAGCAGGTCGAGGATGAACCAGTCCAGGCCGATGTAGGGCGTGCCGTCGGGGAAATCGTTCACCGGCACCTTGTGGCCGCCGAGCGCGAGCGACAGCGCCACCAGCGCGAAGGCCGCCGCCGACAGCCAGCGCACGCGGCCGAAGACGATGTTCCACAGCGAGATCGCGCCCGCCAGCACGAGCGCACCGAACAGCAGCTGGCGCAGCAGCGCCACGTCGTAGCTCTGGCGCAGCTGCGGCGTCGTCAGGTATTGCGGAAAGTGGAAGGCCAGCACGCCCAGGAAGCACAGGATGGCCAGCGCCAGCGCGACGACGCCGGAGACCATGCCGCGGCCGGGCTTCAGCGCGCCGTGCGATTCGGTGAGGGCGTTCAGCTTGTCGAGCATGGAGCGGCATTATCGAAGCGGCTTCCTACAATCGGCGCGTGGCCTTCGTCGACTTTGCCCCCTGTCCATGGCCGGCGTGCTGATCCGCATCGTCGGCGTGCTGCTGATGCTGACCGCGTTGGCGGTGCCGCTGGTGCGCGCGCCCGACCGCGCCGTCGAGACGCTGGTGGCGCGCTGGGCGCCGCCGCCGTCGGACTTCGTCGACGTCAAGGGCCAGGTGGTGCACCTGCGCGACGAAGGCCCGCGCGAAGACCCGCTGCCGGTGGTGCTGCTGCACGGCACCTCGGCCAGCCTGCACACCTGGGAAGGCTGGGTCAAGGCGATCAGGCCGCGCCGCCGCGTCATCACGCTGGACCTGCCGGCCTTCGGCCTCACCGGCCCCTTCACCGGCCAGTACGCCGGCCAGCCCTACGGCGGCGACGAATACGCGCGCTTCGTGATCGACGTGCTCGACGCGCTGAAGGTGCAGCGCTTCGTCGTCGGCGGCAACTCGCTCGGCGGCGAGGTGGCCTGGCGCATCGCCACGCTGGCACGCGAGCGGGTCGAGCGGCTGGTGCTGGTCGACGCCATCGGCCCGCCCTTCGAGCCCGAGTCGATCCCGATGGGCTGGCGCATCGCGCGCGTGCCGGTGCTGAACCGGCTGATGGAAGAGATCCTGCCGCGCCCGGTGGTGGCGCAGGGCATCGTCTCCGTCTACGGCCACCCGGAGCGCGTGAGCGCCGAACTCGTCGACCGCTACTTCGAGCTCACGCTGCGCGAAGGCAACCGGCGCGCGCTGGTCGAGCGCCTGTCGGTGTGGAAGCCGGGCCAGGACGCCGAGCGCATCGGCACGCTGACGCTGCCCACGCTGATCCTCTGGGGCGGGCGCGACCGCATCGTGCCGCCGGCCATCGGCCAGGTGTTCGCGAAGACGATCGTGGGCAGCCAGCTCGTCACCTTCGACGACCTCGGCCACGTGCC
>CAUJHQ010000016.1 GCA_963204815.1 Pseudomonadota bacterium
CTCGACGTCTGGGCATAGTGGAAGCCGCTGGGAGGTGTGGATTGACAAGGATCCGCAGCAGGTTGAGTTCTTCGTTAAGGGGTTTGCATCGAAAATTGTCGTCCTGGAGTGGATCAATGGAATCGGAGATGCCTGGGTACGGTCTTTTAAAGTCGATGTCGGATAGCCGGCTCCCCCTGCCGCGGCGGTGACCGCGCAGCCGCCAGCTCCGGAACCTCTGCCGACCGCCCCAGCGACCCCAGAACCTGGCGCGGACCAGTTCGCCAGCCGCGGATGCAGCTCCAGATCCGGCAGTGCCAGCGGTGCAGCCGCTGCCTGCCGCCGCCATCGGTCACTGCCGACGAATTGCGCTACCGCCGACCGTTCCGTCGACGTTTTGCGTACTCGGCCTCCAGACACCCATCCCGGGCCCCGTCCCGAGGCCACCCATGTCCCAGACCTACCGCTCCCCCCTGTCGTCCCTCGTCGCCGCGGCCCTGTTCGCGTTGGCGCCGGCCATCGCCCAAGGCCCCATCGCACCGGCCTCCATCGCACCGGGCACAGCAAGCCGCCCCGACGTAGCTTCGTTGCGCAGCAGCGCGCACGGGCTCACCGAGGCCGCCGATGGCTTGCGTGGCTTCGGCGCGGACTACGGCGTCGCCTTCACTACGAGCGGCATGACCTTCACGCCCGCCCTCGGCGCGCAGGCACCGACCGACCAGCGGCTCCAGATGGCCGTGATCGGGATCACGCGGGGTGCGACCAGCATCCCGTTCGCAGCGGTGGCGCCACAGCAGCAGGGCAACGCGGTGGTTTACGCGCGCGCAGCGGGGCTCGAGGAACGGTACGAGGTGCGCAGCGAGGGCGTCGAGCAGTCGTTTGTGTTCCACGAACTGCCGGGCCGCGGCGACCTGGTGGTGCACTGCGCGCTCGGCGGCGAACTCGCGGCGCGCGGCGAGATGACGGCGGAAGGCGAAGTGCAGTTCGTCGTGCCGGGCCTCGGTGGTGCCTCGATCGGCACCGTCACCGGCATCGACGCGCGCGGCGCGCGCTGCACCGGCAGCCTGCGGCTCGGCGGCGGCGGCGTGGACCTCGTGCTGCCGGCCGGGTTCGTCGACCACGCCACACTGCCGCTGGTGCTCGACCCGCTGGTCGGCACGCGCGTCGACTTCGCCACCGGCCCCACCGACGACACCGATCCCGACACTGCCTACGACGCGACGACCCAGCAGTTCTGCGTCGTCTGGACGCGCACCAGCTCGGCCACCAGCGGTCAGGTCTACGCGCGCGCCTACCACCAGACCAACGGCCTCGGCCCCACGCTGCTGCTCGCTAGCGACACCGTCGTGCGCCACGCGCGCATCGCCAGCCACCACGCCAGCAACCGCTTCCTGGTCGCCTGGGAACGCGCCGACGGTGCAATCGCCAACTCGACGCTGCGGGCCTGCACTATCGACAGTGGATTCGTGGTCGGCACCACGGTCACGGTGACCACCGCCGGGCACTGCACGGATCCCGACCTGTCGGGCAATCCCGGCAGCACTGCCGCCGACCTCGGCGGCCTGCTGGTGTTCCGCGAGCACGGCGTCGGCATCCAGTGCGCCGTCTGCACCGTGCCGATCGGCACGCAGCCGGTGACGTTCCAGGCGCCGACCGCGGTCCAGCTCGATCCGAACGTCGGTCCCGCGCGCATCAGCAAGGCCGGCAACGGCACGCGGATGGTGGCGTTCGAGATCCCCGGCTGGGTGTTGGCGCGGCCCGTCGGGGCGAACGGTGCCGTGGTCGGCGCCGGCTGGCAGGCCGCGATCCCGGGCACGCGCGCGCTGGCGGCCGATGTCGACGGCCAGGGCAGCAGTTTCGTCGTCGTCGCCGAGCAGGAGCCGAACGCCGGCAACCGCGACCTCGTGGCGCACCAACTGCAGCTCGCTGGCACGGTACTGACCCGCACCGCGAACGGCGCTGTCGCGGCCACGGCGGCCGACGAGGCGCAGCCGGCAGTCGCCCTGCTCGGCCCGAAGTACCTGGTGGCGTGGACGCGCACGGTCGGTTTCCTCGACAGCGTCGTCGCCGTGCGCAGCTTCGCCGTCGACGGCTGCGTCGCCTGCGGCCTCGAGGCCCAGCTGAGCGGCACGCTGCAGACCGAGATGCGGCCGGCGATCGGCTCGCGGCTGTCCGGCGGCATCGCGGCGCCAGGCGCGCTCATCGTCTGCGCCTCGCACGCGGCGGCGTCGCCGTTCCAGGGCGACGTCACCGGCGCGATGTTCACGGCCTTCGCAGCGAACACGCCGTCGACGCTGTGGAACGGCTGCGGCAACCCCGTCTCGTTGGCCCTGGTCGGCACGCTGTCGCTCGGCAATGCCAGCTTCGCCTTCCGCACGACGACGACCGATCCGCAGGCCGGTCTGGCGATCTTCGGCTTCGGCTTCGGTGGCACGCCGCTGCAGTGCGGCACCTGCACGTTCGTCGATCCGGTGGCGCTCGTGTTCGTCGGGCTGAGCGCCGGCGCCGCCACGCACGCGCTGCCGGTGCCGTGCAACACGGGCCTGATCGGCATGGCCCTCGATGCAGAGACCGCGGTGCTCGGCGCCACGACCAACCAATGTCCGCTGCTGCCCATGGCGTCCTTGTCGCCGGCGCTGCGCTGCACCTTCGGCGAATGATGCCTGGAGAACCTCGAACCCACCGAAACCACCCATGAAGACCTTCCTCCTGCTCCTCTCCGTCGGCTCGCTGCCGGCCGTAGCGCTGGCCCAGCAGGGCCCGCTCGGCCCGCGTCGCTCGCTGCTCCCCGAGTACCGGCTGCTGCAGCGCGACGACCAGGGCCTGGTCGGCCGCGGCAAGGCCTACCGCGCCGACTTCCAGGCGGAACACGTCGAGTTCGTGCCGGCCGTGCCACTGTCGCCGGTGTTGCTCTCGCTGCGGCTGCGGGCCGAGGCAGCCGGCCGCGGCACCATGCAGCCGCTGGCGGCACCGTCCCTGCCCGAGGCCGATGGCCTGCAGGTGCGCTACGTGCGCGGCGCCGTGGTCGAGACGTACGACGTGCGCAGTGACGCGCTCGAGCAGTCGTTCGTGTTCCGCGAACTGCCGCCAGGCGACGGCGACCTCGTCGTCGACGTGCGGGTCGCCACCGACCTGCCGGTGGCGGCGATCGGCGACGACTCGGTGCTGTTCGCCAACCAGGACGGCGGCGCCGAAATCCACGGCGTCGTCGGCCGCGACGGGAAGGGCCACACCTGCGGCGGCAGCATGGCCTACCGCGACGGCCTGCTCTCGCTGCGCCTGCCGGCGGCGTTCGTGCGCACGGCCACGCTGCCGCTGGTGCTCGACCCGCTGGTCACCCCGCGCGTGCTGGCCAACACCGGCAACTTCACCAACGAGCTGTACGCCGCCTACGACGCCAGCACCGCCCGCTACCTGGTGGCGTGGTGCTTCAACGGCAACAACAACGCCACCGAGATCCGCGGCTTGCTGACCGACGGTGTCAATGCGGGCACGCCGCTGGTGATCCAGACCACGAACAGGATCGCGCACCTCTCGGTCGCCAACGACAACCTGCGCAACACGTTCGTGGTCGCCTGGGACCAGGAAGTGCCCGGCGGCCCGTTCCAGAACCCCTACCGCGCCATCTTCGCCCGCGGCGTGCAGGCCGGCGGCACGCTCGGTCCGGTGGCCCAGATCACCGCCCTGGGCAACGGCAACTGCCAGCGCCCGCACCTGGCCAGCAACGCCGATCCGACGGCGCCCGAGGTGGCCTTGGTCTACCTCGAAGACAGCAACGGCCGGGCCATCTTCCGCAACCTGCGCGTCGACGCCGCCGCCAATGTCAGCTCGTTGCCGACCACCACGCTGTCGAACCCGCTCTACACCGCGACCGGCGTCGGCATCGCGCGTACTGGCGACGCCACCAACCGCTACCTGGTCGCGTGGGGTGAGAACACCGGCGCGGCCAACGTGCTGCGCCGCGGCGTGTACACCCTCGGTGGCCTCCAGCAGTCGGTGGTGCTGAGTTCGACCGAGGCGAGCACCGTGGTCGACGTCCGCATCGACGGCGATGGCGCGGCCGGCGAATGGGCACTGCTCGCCATGTGCAGCACGGCCCACTGGCCCCAGCCCTCGATCGAACACGTGTGGCTGGACAACGGCGGCCCCGGCATGCACAGCGATCCGCGCTACGGGCTGCCGAGCAACACCGGCAGCGACCTGCCGGCGGTGGCGCTGACGCCGCGCTTCGTGCACACCGTGCACCAGTCGCGCTACAACACGCTGTGCGTGTCCGGGACGCCGAATTGCTGGGAGAGCACGGCCAGCGTACTGGCGCGCAGCGGCTGCCGGCCCTGCACCGCAGTGGTCGACTTCGCCGAATGGGCGCGTCCGGCACTGCTGCGCCCGGTGGCCTACGGCGCCAGCGGCTTCGGCCCCGAGGACGTGAAGCTGATCTACACCGACCCGTTCGGGGGCGTGAACTTCGACATCTTCCTGTGCGACTTCACGACCGGCGACGGTGCCATCACCGACCTCGGCGGCGGCTGCGGCGGCGCCACGGCACGCGCGAGCAGCGTCTGCGCGCACGTCGGCGGCAGCGTGTGCCTCGCCGAACTCGAAGGCGCGACCACGAACAACGTGTTCCTGCTGCTCGGCGC
>CAUJHQ010000017.1 GCA_963204815.1 Pseudomonadota bacterium
ATCGACGAGTCGCTGACGAAGCGCTACGACGTGAAGCGCGTCGGCGACGCCGATGGCGTCGAAGAATTCTTCTACGCCATCGGCACCGAGAAGAAGGTGCAGCACCCGCTGGTGCAGCGGCTGCTGCCGGCGCGCTGAGGCCGGCCCCCATGAAAGAGGCCCCTGCCGCGCGAGCGCGGCAGGGGCCCCGGCAGGACCCGCGCGGCGGCGTCAGGCGGCCAGCAGCTGGCGCAGCACGAACGGCAGGATGCCGCCGTGCTTGTAGTAGTCGACCTCGATCGCGGTGTCGATGCGCAGCGTGACCGGCACTTCGCGCTTCTTGCCGTCGGCCGAGGTGATCACGAGCTTGGCGTCGGACAGCGGCTTGACGTCCTTCGCGAGCACGACGTCGACCGTCTCGTCGCCCTTCAGGCCCAGGCCTTCCCACGAGTCGCCGGCCTTGAACTGCAGCGGCAGCACGCCCATGCCGATCAGGTTGCTGCGGTGGATGCGCTCGAAGCTCTTCGCGACCACGGCCCGGATGCCCAGCAGCTGCGTGCCCTTGGCCGCCCAGTCGCGGCTGGAGCCGGTGCCGTACTCCTCGCCCGCGAAGACGACGGTCGGCACGCCGGCAGCCTGGTACTTCATCGCCGCGTCGTAGATGGGCAGCTGCTCGTTGCCCGGCTGGTACAGCGTGTAGCCGCCTTCGACGCGCGAGCCGTCGGCCTTGGCCGGGATCATCAGGTTCTTCACGCGCACGTTGGCGAAGGTGCCGCGCATCATCACGTCGTGGTTGCCGCGGCGTGCGCCGTAGCTGTTGAAGTCGGCCTTCAGCACGCCGTTGTCGAGCAGGAACTTGCCCGCCGGCGTGCTGTCCTTGAACGAGCCGGCCGGGCTGATGTGGTCGGTGGTGATCGAGTCACCGAACAGGCCCATGATGCGCGCGCCCTTGACGCCGCTCTCGGCGGCCTTGGGCTCCATCGTGAAGTCGGCGAAGAACGGCGGCTCGGCGATGTAGGTGCTCTTGGGCCACGAGTAGACGTTGCCCTTCACGCCCTTGATCTTCTCCCACAGCTTGCCCGGGTTGTCCTTCACCTGGTCGTAGTTCTTGCGGAAGGCCTTGCCGTTCATCGCGTGCTTCATCAGCTTGTGGACCTCTTCGCTGGTCGGCCAGATGTCGCCCAGGTAGATGTCCTTCGCCTTGCCGTCCTTGCCCTTGCCGCGGCCCACGGGCTCGGTCATCAGGTCCTTCGTCACGTTGCCGGCGATGGCGTAGGCCACCACCAACGGCGGGCTGGCCAGGAAGTTGGCCTTCAGGTTCGGGTGGATGCGCGCTTCGAAGTTGCGGTTGCCCGACAGCACGGCGGCGGCGATGAGGTCGTTCTTCGTGATCGCCTCGTTGATCTCGGGCGTCAGGTCGCCGGCGTTGCCGATGCACGTGGTGCAGCCGTAGGCGGCGACGTTGAAGCCCAGCTGCTCCAGGTAGGGCAGCAGGCCGGCCTTCTCGAGGTACTCGGTGACGATGCGCGAGCCGGGGGCGAGGCTCGTCTTGACGTGCTTCCTCACCTTCAGGCCGGCTTCGACAGCCTTCTTCGCCAGCAGGCCGGCGGCCAGCAGCACGCCCGGGTTGCTGGTGTTGGTGCAGCTGGTGATGGCGGCGATCAGCACGTCGCCGTTCTTCAGCTCCAGGCCGCTGGCGGTCTTCACGGGCGCGGCCAGCTTCTCGGCCGGCTGGTTGAAGCCGTTGTCGGCGGCGGCGGCGCTGTAGAGCTGGGTGAACTTGGCCTTGACGTTGCCGAGCTCGATGCGGTCCTGCGGGCGCTTCGGGCCGCTGAGGCTGGGCGCCACGGTGGCGAGGTCGAGCTTGACGAGCTTGGTGTAGTCGATGTCGCTGGCCTTCGGCACGCCGAACATCTTCTGCGCCTTGAAGTAGGCCTCGAAGGCCTCGATCTCGGCCTTCGTGCGGCCGGTGCCTTCGAAGTACTCGATCGTCTTCTCGTCGACCGGGAAGAAGCCCATCGTCGCGCCGTACTCGGGCGCCATGTTGGCGATGGTGGCGCGGTCGGGCAGGGCGAGCGTGCGCGTGCCTTCGCCGCAGAACTCGACGAACTTGCCGACGACCTTCTCCTTGCGCAGCATCTCGGTGACGGTGAGCACGAGGTCGGTGGCGGTGACGCCTTCACGCAGCGCGCCGGTGAGCTCGAAGCCCACCACGTCGGGCGTCAGGAAGTAGACCGGCTGGCCCAGCATGCCGGCCTCGGCCTCGATGCCGCCGACGCCCCAGCCCACCACGCCGATGCCGTTGATCATCGTCGTGTGGCTGTCGGTGCCGACCAGGCTGTCCGGGTAGTAGGTGCCGTCCTTGGCCTTGTGCACGCCGCGCGCCAGGTACTCCAGGTTCACCTGGTGCACGATGCCGAAGCCCGGGGGCACGACGCGGAAGGTGTCGAACGCGTCCATGCCCCACTTCATGAACTGGTAGCGCTCCTCGTTGCGCTGGAACTCCAGCTTCATGTTGAGGTCCAGCGCCTTCTTGTTGCCGAAGTGGTCGATCATCACGCTGTGGTCGACGACCAGGTCCACCGGCACCAGCGGCTCGATGCGCTTCGGGTTCTTGCCCAGCTTCTCGGCCACGTTGCGCATGGCGGCCAGGTCGGCCAGCAGCGGCACGCCGGTGAAGTCCTGCAGCACGACGCGGGCGACGACGAACGGGATCTCGTCGGTGCGCTCGGCGGTGGCGCCCCACTTCGCGAGCTGGGCCACGTGCTCGGCGGTCACCTTCTGGCCGTCGCAGTTGCGCAGCACGCTTTCCAGCACGATGCGGATCGACACCGGCAGGCGCTCGACGCCCGGGTACTGCTTGGCCAGCGCCGGCAGCGAGAAGAACTTGCCTTCCTTGCCGGACTTGGTCTTGAAGGTCTTGAGGGTCTTGGCGAAAGCGTGGGGCATGACGGTGGCCTTTGGCAGTGAGGGGGCGGATCTTGGGTCAGGCACCTTTCGGCACCATGACTTTCAAGCCTTTGAAGTAGTCGCGGAAGAACGCCGCGTCTCGGGTGATCAGGGCGCTGCACTGCAGGAGTGCGTGGGCGCCGATGAGGAAGTCGGGCACCGAGCGGGGCCCGGTGGCGGGGCGGCCGCCGCTGCGCAGCCGCTCCTTGTAGCGGCGCTGCATCTCGCCGGCACGCACCGCGGCGCGCGCCTCCAGCGCCGAGAAGCCGATGCCGGCCTCGTCGAGCGCGTCCATCACGATGGAGCCGTGGCCGAGTCCGGCCACCACCTCGCCGAGCACCACCTCGCAGGCGACCACCGGGCCCTGGGCGAGCGCGCTGCGCAGCGCCTCTTCGGCGGCCGAGGCGCGCGCGTCGTCGCCCAGCAGGTCGATCAGCACGGAGGTGTCGATGGCGATCATGCGGCCGGTTCGTCGGCCGGCGGCACCGGGTCGCCCGGGGCGCGGCCGCGCAGTTCGCGCATCACGTCGTCGGTGGTCACGCCGGCGGGCAGCTTGACGCGGCCGCGCAGGCGGCTGATGGCGTCGTTCACGTCCTTGCGCAGGATGATGCGGCTGCCGTCGAGCTCGACCTTGAGCTTGGTGCCCTTGGTGAGGCCGAGCGCGTCGCGCACGGCCTTCGGCAGCGTGATCTGGCCGCGTTCGGCAACGGTGGCGTCCATGGCGGTGTCGGCGTCTTGAAGTATGCACGAATCATACATACTGTGGCATCCATGCACAAGGCGGATGGACGGTCCGCGGGCCGTGCGCGACACTGGCGGCCGATGACCTTCGAGCTGCCGCCCGCCGGACACCACTTCAGCGCCGAGCACGAAGCCTTCCGGGCGGGCGTGCGCGCCTTCGTCGAACGCGAGATCGCGTCGCACGTCGCCGCCTGGGACGAAGCCGGCAGCTTCCCGCGCGGTCTCTACCGCAAGGCCGCCGCGATCGGCCTGCTGGGCGTGGGCTACCCCGAAGCGCTGGGCGGCACGCCGGCCGACGTCTTCATGACGCTGGCGGCGGCCGAGGAGATCGCGCGCGCCGGCTCCGGCGGCCTGCAGGCCGGGCTGGGCTCGCACCACATCGCGCTGCCGCCCATCGTCGCCGCCGGCAGCGCCGAACTGCAGCAGCGCGTGGTGCCGCCGGTGCTGGCGGGCGAGAAGATCGCCGCGCTCGCGATCACCGAGCCCGGCGGCGGCAGCGACGTCGCCGCGCTGCGCTGCACGGCGCGCCGCGTTGGCGCCGAGTACGTGGTCGACGGCGAGAAGACCTTCATCACGAGCGGCGTGCGCGCGGACTTCCTCACCGTCGCCGTGCGCACCGACCCGTCGAACAAGGGCCCGGGCGGCGTCTCGCTGCTGCTGGTGGAGGGCGACCGCCCGGGGCTGGAGCGCACGGTGCTCGCCAAGACCGGCTGGTGGGCGTCGGACACGGCGCACCTGCGCTTCAGCGGCGTTCGCGTGCCGGCCGCCAACCTGATCGGCGAAGAAGGCGCGGGCTTCAAGGCCATCATGCGCAACTTCAACCACGAGCGCCTGATGATGGCCGCCATGGCCTGCAGCTACGCCGAGGCCTGCACCGCCGAGGCGCTGGCCTGGGCGCGCGAGCGCAAGACCTTCGGCGCCGCGCTCGCCGAGCGGCAGGTGATCCGCCACAAGCTGGTCGACATGGTCACGCGCTACGAGAGCGCGCGCGCGCTGGTGTACGACCTGGCCTGGCGCACCGAGCACCGCGCGGGCGACGCCGACGCGCTGGTGGCGCGCACCTGCATGGCGAAGATCGCCGCTACGCAGGCGATGCAGTTCTGCGCCGACCAGGCGGTGCAGATCCTCGGCGGCATGGGCTTCATGCGCGGCACGAAGAGCGAGCGCCTGTACCGCGAAGTGAAGGTGATGATGATCGGCGGCGGCTCCGAAGAGATCATGAAGGACCTCGCCGCGCGCAAGCTGGCGATCTGAAGACGACCATGGCCGACACCGACATCCCGCTCGCCCGCCCCGCCGCACCGGCCACGCCCGCCGCCGGCGGCGATGCCGTCAGCGTCGCGCGCCAGGCGCCGAGCGCGCTGCCCGAGGGCTTCCGCCTGGAGGGCTACCGCATCGACGGCGTGCTCGGCCAGGGGCCGTTCGGCATCACCTACCGCGCCACCGACGTGCACCTGGGCGTGCCGGTCGTCATCAAGGAATACCTGCCCGAGGACATCGCGTTCCGCCAGGCCGACGCCAGCGTGAGCCCGAACGCGAGCCGCCAGCGCGACGTCTTCCAGCGCGGCATGGAGGCCTTCCTCGTCGAGGCGCGCACGCTCGCCAGCCTGCGCCACCCGGCGATCGTGCGCGTGCTGCGCTTCTTCGAGTCCAACCGCACCGCGTACATGGTGCTCGAGTTCGAGGCCGGCACGCCGCTGCGCCAGTGGTGGCCGCAGCACCAGCAGCTGGGCGAGGCCGGCCTGGTGGAGCGGCTGGCGCCGCTGTTCGACGGCATTGCCGTGCTGCACGCCTCGGGCGTGCTGCACCGGGACATCCGCCCCGACAACATCCAGGTGCGCGACGAAGACGGCCGTTTCGTGCTGCTCGACTTCCGCGCGCCCGGCCAGGCCGTCGCCGTGGCCGGCTACGCCGCGCCCGAGCAGCACGAGCGCGCCGAGCTCGGCCCCTGGACCGACCTCTACGCCATCGGCGCCACGCTGTACTGGGCGGTCAGCGGCCGCAAGCCGCCGGAGGCGCCGGCGCGCCGCGCCGACCCGGCGGCGATGCGCTCGGCGATGGAATGCGGCCGCGGCCGCTACGGCGAAGCCTTCCTGCGCGCGGTCGACTGCGCGCTGCGGCTCGACCCCGCGCGCCGGCCGCGCGACATCCTCGAGCTGCGGCGCGAGCTCTTCGCCGACTACCTCTCCAAGCTCGACGGCAGCGGCATCGGCGCCGATGGCGACACCATCATCGACGGCGACCGCCCGCTGCCCAAGCCGCGCCTGCGCGGCGGCCTGCGTCAGGCGCTGGTGCCGGCCACCTGGCCGCTGGCGACGAAGATCGTGCTCGCGCTGCTGGTGGCGGCGCTGCTGCCGCTGGCGCTGGGCGCGTGGGTGGCGCTGTCCGGCGGCCGGCAGGCGCTGGCGCGCGCCGAGGTGCGCTTCGTCGAACAGGTGGCGCAGGGCGGCGCCGGCCGGCTGGCGCAGTTCGTCGCCGACGGCCGCCAGCTCACGCGCACGCTCGCGACCGACCACGACCTCATCGTCTTCCTCGCCAGCCCGGACGAAAACGGCCGCGCGATGCTGGCCGACAAGTTCGCGCGCCTTGTGCTGGCGCAGCCCGAGCTGCTGTCGGTGACGCTGCTCGACCGCGCCGGCCGCCCGCTCGTCGCCGGCGAGGCGGCGGGTGCCGGCAGCGCCGCCGCACCGCAGGACTACCGCGAGACGGTGGCCGGCGACGACGGCAGCGTGCTCGGCGCCGTCGTCGTGCGCCAGCGCGGCAGTCTCGTCGCCGCCATCCTCGACGAGGCGCGGCGCGACCCTGCGCTGACCGCCTTCATGGTCGACGGCAAGGGCACCCTGCTGCACCACCCGGCGCGCGAGCGCATCGCGCGGCCGCTCGCCGAGCAGGAGCCGGCGCTGGCGGCGGCGATGCAGGGCGCGAAGGCGGTCGGCCATGTCGACGACCTGCCGCTGCCCTCGGGCCAGCGCGCGCTCGCCGCGTGGGCGCCGGTGACCGGCACCGACTGGACGGTGGGCGTGAGCGACGCGCGCGCCGGCGCCGAGGCGCCGCTGTCGCGCGCCGAACTGCACATCGGCTGGGGCCTGCTGGTGCTGGCGCTGCTGGTGGGCGGGCTGGGCTGGCTGTTCGCGCGCGGTCTCGTGCGGCCGGTGCGCGAGCTCACGCAGGCGGCCGACGCGCTGAAGGCCGGCGACTTCCACAACGCCACCGTGCCGGTGCAGCGGCGCGACGAACTCGGCGCGCTCGCGCGCACCTTCAACGTGATGATCGACGTGCTGCGCCAGCGCGAACGCGAGCGCGAACGCCGCCCCTGACGGCGACGGTGCGCTCAAGGTGATCCGGCTCTGCCGGGCACCTTGACCCCCTCGGGGGGCGGGCGGGGCGCAGCCCGGACCTCGGTGCCTATCTAGTGCGGCCGGTGCTCGCCGGCCAGCTCGCGCATCACCTGCGCCACCCACTCGCCGCGCTCGATCGTCGTCGCCAGGCCGGCGGTGCGCAGCTTCTCCAGCACGCGCCGCGCCAGCGAATGGGTGCAGCCGCCGTGGCGGCTCTTGAAGACGAACATGCTGCGGCTCTGGCTGCGCCAGATCACCTGCACGTTCATCCAGCGGTCCATCAGGAAGATGCGGCAGAAGGTGCCGGTGTCCAGGCTGTCGAGCCAGGCGTTGGTGGCGACCGCGGCCGCGCCCTCGGCGCCGAAGGGGTCGACCTGCACCGTGGTCAGCGCGTCGTGCATCGTCAGCGCGAGCGCGCGCTCGTCGGGCAGCGTGGGGCTGAAGGGGCGCAGCGCCGGCATCAGCGGCGCTTCGCCCTCGAGCTCGAGGTCGACCGCCGCCGCCGGGCGCGCGCGCGTCGGCGAGCACAGCACGTCCTGCAGCGCCGCGAGCTCGGACTCGATGCGCGGCGCCGCCATGCGCGCGTCCTGCAGCGCCAGCCGCGCCAGCATCAGCAGGCGGCCCAGCGTGGCGGGGGCGAGCGGGCGGCCGGCGCGCCGCGTGGTGGCCTCGATCAGGCGGTCGACGAGCTCGGCGTGCGAACGCATCTGGCTGCTCTCGGCGCCGTGGCGCTGCCCGATGTCGGCCAGCACCTCGGCCCAGGCGCCGGCGAGGAAGCGCTCCAGCGGCGCCGGTGCGCCGGCGGTGCGCGCCTGGTTGCGCAGCTGCTCGCGCAGGCCGTCCTCGACGGCGCTGCGCGGTGGGCGGTCTTCCAGCGTGTCGGCCTGCGGCGCGACGCGCGCGCGCTGCTCGTCGACGAGGTCGTTCAGCGCCACGTCCACCGACGCCAGCGCGGCATGGCATTGGCCGGCGTCCGGCGCCTCGGCGCCTTCGAGCTGGCGCACCGCCTGCTCGAGAGAATCGGCGAGCGCGCCGGGGCCGGACGGCGCCGCCTCGCCGTGCACCGAGCCGACGGCCACCAGGCGGTCGAGCAGCTGCCACAGCGGGTGGTCGAGCGAGTGCCAGATCTCGGGGTCGGCGCTGGCGATGCGGCGTGCCGGCGCGTCCAGGCGGCGGATCAGGTCGCGCGTGCCTTCGGCCATCGTGAAGCGGCTCATCATCGACGTCAGCAGCCGCGCCATCAGGTCGGCAGCGGCCTGTGGGTCGACACCGCCCGGCGTGCCGGCGTCGGCGGCGCCGCCCAGCCGGCGCAGCGTCAGCGCCGGGGCGTCGCCGGCCGCCGCGGGCGAGGCATCGTCGCCCCCGGCGCGCATGGTGAAGTGGGCGGGCGTGACGCCCCAGGACAGCAGCAGCTGGCGCTGCTCGTCGTAGATCGTCGGCAGCATCTTGCCGACCGCCGCGCCCAGCTCGCGCAGCAGCAGCAGGCGCACCGGCTTGCGCAGCCCGAAGGCCTGCGCGCCCTGGCGCAGCGCGCCGGCGACGACCGACGGCCGCATCGGGTTGGCTTCGGGCGAGATGCCGTTGAAGGCGCGCAGGCCCGAGCACAGCGCGGCCAGGTCGCGCAGCGCGGACTCGGCTTCGACGTCGGCGACCTGCACCAGGCGCGAGACCGCGATCTCCTCGTCGATGCGGTCCTCGTCCATCAGCGTGAGCGTGAGCGCCACCGGCGCGTCGTCGGGGCTCGCCAGCACGAAGGGCGACAGCGCCTCGGCGGCCGGCGCGCCGCCGTTCGCCAGCTCGGCACTCAGCGCGTCCTGGACCGCGCGCTCGAGCTGGCGGCACCAGGGGCGGCCGTTGGCGTGCAGTGCGTCGGCGGCTTCGTCGGCGTCGGCGCGCGCGGCCGGCGACGTGCCCTGGCGGGCCGCATCCTTCAGGCGGTCGAGCGTGGCGATCAGCGCTTCCGGCAACCACTGCGCCACTTCGAGCCGCAGCGCGCGCACGTAGGCGGCGGCCTGCGGGTTCGGGCGGCGGCGGTCGGCCGGCGCCGCAGCGGCGGGCGCGGGACCGGTGTCGAGGGTGGGGCGGAGCGCAGTCATCTCCTGCGGCATATCGGCCGGCGGGCGGTCGACTTGAGCCGCCCGGTACCGCTCAGATGGCGCGCCAGCGCCGCGCCCGGCGCGCGCTCAGGCGGCCGGCCAGAGCGCCTGCATGGCGGCGGCGTGGCGCGCCGCGAGCGCCGCGCGGTCGGGCGTGCGCCAGCGGCCGGCCACCAGCACGCGCGCGAAGGGCTGCTGCGGGGCGGCGAAGACCGTGCCGTCGAGCAGGTGCGTCGGGGGCAGGCCGGTGAGTGCGTGTTCACTGGCATCGAGCACCAGCAGGTCGGCGCGGGCGCCCGGCTCGAAGCCCCAGCGCGCGGCACCGGCGGCCGCCGCGCCGCCGGCGCGCAGGCGTTCGTACAGGCGCGCCGCCGTCGCCGGCTCGCGGCCCGGGGCGGCGGCCACGTTGCGCTGGCGCAGCACGAGGCGCTGGCCGTATTCCAGCCAGCGCAGCTCTTCCGGCCAGGCGCGCACGACCTGGCTGTCGCTGCCCACGGTGAGCGGCACGCCGGCGGCCAGCCAGCGCGGCAGGTCGGGCAGGCCGTCACCGAGATTGGCTTCGGTGGCGGGGCAGAGCACGACGCCAGCGCCGCGTGCCGCGACCGCGTCGATCTCGGCCGGCGTGGCGTGGGTGGCGTGCACAAGCTGCCAGCGGGCGTCCAGCGGCGTGTGCCGCGTCAGCCACTCGATCGGCCGGCAGCCAGTGGCCGCCAGGCAGTCGTCGACCTCGGCGGTCTGTTCGGCGACGTGGATGTGCAGCGGCCCTTCGCTGCGCGCCGCCAGCGTGGCAATCGATTCCGGCCGTGCCGCGCGCAGCGAGTGCACCGCCACGCCGGCGTTCACGAGCTCGCCGCGTGCCGCCTGCCGCAGCGCCAGCACGTCGTCGACCGTGGTCGCGAAGCGGCGCTGGTCGGGGCGCAGCGCCGGCTGCGCGAAGCCGGCGCGTTCGTACAGCACCGGCAGCAGCGTGAGGCCGATGCCGGCGTCGGCGGCGGCGTCGGCCAGTGCTTGGGCCATCGCGGCCGGTTCGGCGTATCGCGTGCCGTCCTCGGCGTGGTGCAGGTAGTGGAACTCGCAGACCTGCGTGTAGCCGCCGGCCAGCAGCTCGGCGTAGAGGTGGGCGGCCACGGCGCGCAGCTGCGCCGGCGTGATGCGCAGTGCCACGCCGTACATGCGGTCGCGCCAGGACCAGAAGTCGTCGTGCGCGCTCTCGCGCCGCTCGGCCAGGCCGACGAAGGCGCGCTGGAAGGCGTGGCTGTGCGCGTCCACCAGCGGCGGCAGCACGGCGGCGTCCAGCCGCTCGGCGCCTTCGGGCACGGGCTGGTCGGCGTCGATGCGCGACCAGTGGCCCTGCGCGTCGGCCTCGAAGACGACACGCTCGCGCCAGCGCCCGCCGAGCCAGGCGCGGGCGGCCCAGAGGCGCGTCACGACGGCTGCCACGCGAGCATGGCGTCGGCCAGCGCGCGCAGCACCGGCAGCACCTGCGCGGCGCGTGCTTCGTCGTAGTCGTGCGGCTCGCGCAGGTAGCAGTGCCAGCACATCTCCATCTGCACCGCGTGGAAGCCTTCCTGCGGACGGCCGTAGCGGCGCGTGATGTAGCCGCCCTTGAAGCGGCCGTCGACGACGTGCGTGTGGCCCGGGTGCGCGGCCAGCACCTGCGCGAAACGCTCGCGCAGCGCCGGCGCGCAGCTGGTGCCTTCGGCGGTGCCCAGGTTCAGGTCGGGCAGGCGGCCTTCGAACAGCCAGGGCAGCTCGGCCTGGATGCTGTGGCCATCGAACAGGAACGCCCGGCCGTGCTCGGCCTTCAGGCGCTCCAGTTCGGCGGCCAGCGCCTCGTGGTAGGGCCGCCAGTACCGCTTCACGCGGCGTTTCACCTCGGCGTCGTCGGGCGCCTGGCCTTCGCGGTACAGCGGCTCGCCGCTGAAGAAGCGCGTCGGGCAGAGCTCGGTGTTGTTCTTGCCCGGGTACATCGGCGTGTTCTCGGGCGGGCGGTTCAGGTCGACGACGTAGCGCGCGTAGCGCGGCACGATCAGGCTGGCGCCGATCTCGCGCGCGAAGGCGTAGAGACGGTCGACGTGCCAGTCGGCGTCTTCGGTCTCCAGTGCGCGCGGCAGCAGCGTGGCGGCGATGTCGGCCGGGATCGCGGTGCCGGTGTGCGGCACGCTGAAGAGCAGCGGCTGGTGGCCGCGGTGCAGGGTGAAGCTGTCGTTCATCGTCGCTCCTCGCCCGCGACGACGACGCGCCGGCAGGGCTGGTGGCCGAACCAGTAGGCCAGTTCGTTGGGGTGCTCGAGCGCCCAGACGGCGAAGTCGGCGCGCTTGCCGGGCGCGAGCGTGCCGCGGTCGGCGAGGCCGAGCGCGCGCGCGCCGTTCACGGTGGCTCCGCGCAGCGCCTCTTCCGGCGTCAGGCGGAACAGCGTGCACGCCATGTTCAGCATCAGCAGCAGCGACAGCCCGGGCGAGCTGCCGGGGTTGTGGTCGCTCGCGATCGCGATCGGCACGCCGGCGTCACGCAGCGCCTGCACCGGCGGCAGCTTAGTTTCGCGCAGGAAGTAGAAGGCGCCGGGCAGCAGCACGGCCACGGTGCCGGCGGCGGCCATCGCGCGCACGCCGCGCGCCGACAGCCACTCGAGGTGGTCGCAGCTCAGCGCCTGGTGGCCGGCGGCGAGCGCGGCGCCGTCCTGGTCGCTCAACTGCTCGGCGTGCAGCTTGACGGGCAGGCCGAGCGCGCGCGCGGCGTCGAAGACGCGCCGCGTCTGCGCCGGCGTGAAGGCGATGTTCTCGCAGAAGGCGTCGACGGCGTCGACCAGGCGCTCGGCGTGCAGCGCCGGCAGCCAGGCGCAGACGGCGTCGATGTAGGCGTCGGCGCGGCCCTCGAACTCCGGCGGCAGCGCGTGCGCGGCCAGGCAGGTGGTGCTGACCGACACCGGCAGTTCGCGGCCGATGCGGCGCGCCACGCGCAGGCAGCGCGCTTCGTGCTGCAGCGCCAGGCCGTAGCCGGACTTGATCTCGAGCGTGGTCACGCCTTCGGCCATCAGCGCGCGCGCGCGCGCCGCGGCGCTGTCGAACAGCGTTTCGTCGCTCGCCGCGCGCGTGGCCGCCACGGTGCTGCGGATGCCGCCGCCGGCGCGCGCGATGTCTTCGTAGGTCGCGCCCTGCAGCCGCATCTCGAACTCGTTCGCGCGCTGGCCGCCGTAGACCAGGTGCGTGTGGCAGTCGACGAGGCCGGGCGTGACGAGCGCGCCGCCGAGGTCGTGCTCGGCGTCGACCTGCAGGTCGCGCGGCAGGCCGGTGTCGTGGCCGATCCACTGCAGGCGCGGGCCGTCGACGATCATCGCGCCGCGCTCGATGGTGCACCAGCCGCTGCCGGCCAGCGTGACGAGCCGGCCGTTGCGCCACAGGGTTCTCACGCGTCGACCCCGATCCAGTAGCCCGGCCCCGGTGCCGTCTGCGGGCCGGGCGCCAGGCCCCAGTGCAGCGTGCGCGTGGCGATGTCGAAGTGGCCGCGCAGCGGCCAGTCCTCGGTCCAGATGACGCTGCCGCCGGCGCGCCGCATCACGCCGCGCACGCCGCGCAGCATGAGGTTCAGGTCGCGCGTGGCGCCTTCCAGCAGGCGGCATCCCGGGGCGCTGGCGCCGTCGAAGACCAGCGGCGGGTCGTGCGGGCGCAGCACCAGCGGCGAGCCGTCGAGCGTGAGTTCGACGCCGGCGCCGTCGACCACCGCGAACCAGCGCTCGACGCCGGCGTAGGCGGAGAAGGGGCCGTCCTGCCCGATCTCGGCGAGGCTGATGCGCCAGCGCCAGTCGTCGCCCGCGGTGTCGGCGGCAAGGTGGCGCGTGACGCCGCCGCCGTTCTTCCAGGGCGTCGGGCGCACCTCGTCGGCGTGCACGGTGATCATGGCTGGAAGGCTCCTTCGATGGCGTAGCGGCTGCCCGGGTGAACCAGGCGGGCGATGGTGATGGGGCGCGTGCGCGTCTTCGTGCGCCGCACGACGACGAGGCAGGCGTCGTGCGGGCCGATGTCGAGCAGGCGTGCTTCCTCGGCCGTCGGCGCGCTCGCCTCGATCGAGTAGTCGGCTTCCCAGAACGGCGCCACGTCCAGCAGGTAGTGGGTGGGCGTGATGCGCGTGAAGTCGACACCCAGGTAGGCGGGCGCGCAGGCCGGATTCACGTAGCGGTCCTCGCACTGCAGCGGCACGCCGTTGCAGCGGTGCACGATCAGCGAGTGGAAGACGCGCGCGCCGCTCTTCAGCCCCAGCCGCTCGGCCAGCGCGGGCGGGGCGCGTTCCTCGCGCACCAGGCGCACGTCGGCGCTGTGGTGCTGGCCGCGCGACTCGATCTCCTCGTGCAGGTCACGGATGGTCAGCGTGCTGGCCACCTTGTGCAGCGCCGCGGCGAAGGTGCCGACGCCCTGCGAGCGGTCGACCAGGCCTTCGCTCTGCAGCTCCTTGATGGCGCGGTTGACCGTCATGCGGCTGACGCCGAACTGGGCAACGAGCTCGGCCTCCGAGGGCATCAGCGCGCCCGGCGGCCAGCGGCCGTGCGACAGGCCGTCCTTCAGGAACTGCTTGACCCGGGCATAGGGCGGGGCTTCGGCCGCGGCAGTGGAAACCATGAGGGCCATGCTACTTGCGTTCACTTGTCTAGACAAGTAGAGTCCGCCCGGACCGCCAAGCCTTGCCCGGAGCCCGCCATGACCGACCTGTCCACCGCCCGCCACCTCGCCGCCCCGCACCCCGTGCGCGCGCCGCGCGGCACGCAACTCGCCTGCCGCAACTGGCTGATCGAAGCGGCCTACCGCATGTTGCAGAACAACCTGGACCCCGAGGTCGCCGAGAACCCTGACGCGCTCGTGGTCTATGGCGGCATCGGCAAGGCGGCGCGCAACTGGGACTGCTACGAGGCCATCCTCGACAGCCTGCGCACACTGAAGGAAGACGAGTCGCTGCTGGTCCAGAGCGGCAAGCCGGTGGGCGTGTTCCGCACCCACGCCGACGCGCCGCGGGTGCTGATCGCCAACTCGAACCTGGTGCCCAAGTGGGCGACGTGGGA
>CAUJHQ010000018.1 GCA_963204815.1 Pseudomonadota bacterium
GATCTGCTGCTGCACCTGCAC
Source organism: Pseudomonadota bacterium (assembly GCA_963204815.1). Lineage (GTDB taxonomy): Bacteria > Pseudomonadota > Gammaproteobacteria > Burkholderiales > Burkholderiaceae_C > Rubrivivax. The sequence goes on from CAUJHQ010000018.1 coordinate 22, forward strand.
GACGGCATTGCGCTGTTCATTGCTGCGCGCCTGCGCCGCGCGCACCGCGTCTTCCAGCGCCGGCAGCTCCAGGCCCTGCTCCTCGGCGCGGGCGACCAGCGTCTCGGCCTCCTCGTCGGCGGCGACGATCTGCTCGGCGATGTCCTCCAGCTCGGTGCGCGCCGCGGCCTCGCGCTCGGCCCACTGCGCGTTCTGCGCCTTCAGCTCGGCCATGCGCGCCTCGGCACGCTGGCGGCCTTCGACGACGTAGCGGATGCGTTCCTCGAGCCGGCTCACTTCGAGCGCGGCCTCGGCCAGCGCGCCCTGCTTCAGGTGCAGCTCGTCGCTGGCGGCGTAGTGCGCCTGACGCACGCCTTCGAGCTCGGCCTCGACGTGGCGCAGCTCGGCAATGCGCGCCTCCAGCGCGTTCGTCGCCTCGGCGGCGGCGTTCCTCACGCGCTCTTCCTCGCCGGCGGCGTCGCGTGCCTTCAGCCACCACAGCTGGTGCAGCTTCAGCGTGCCGTCGTCCTGCAGCTTGCGGTACTGGGCCGCGACCTCGGCCTGCTTCTCGAGCTTCTCGAGGTTGTTGTTCAGCTCGCGCAGGATGTCGTCGACGCGGGTGAGGTTCTCGCGCGTGTCCTTCAGCCGGTTCTCGGTCTCGCGGCGGCGTTCCTTGTACTTGCTGACGCCGGCAGCTTCCTCCAGGAACAGACGCAGCTCTTCCGGCCGGCTCTCGATGATGCGGCTGATCGTGCCCTGGCCGATGATGGCGTAGGCGCGCGGGCCCAGGCCGGTGCCGAGGAACACGTCCTGCACGTCGCGCCGGCGCACCGGCTGGTTGTTGATGAAGTAGCTGCTGGTGCCGTCGCGCGTGAGCACGCGCTTGACGGCGATCTCGGTGAAGGCGTTCCACTGGCCGCCGGCGCGCGCCAGCGTGTTGTCGAACACCAGCTCCACGCTGGCACGGCCGGCCGGCTTGCGCTGGCCGCTGCCGTTGAAGATGACGTCCTGCATGGACTCGCCACGCAGTTCGCTCGCCTTGCTCTCGCCGAGCACCCAGCGCACGGCGTCCATGATGTTGCTCTTGCCGCAGCCGTTGGGGCCGACGACGCCGACCCGCTGGCCCGGCAGCTGGAACGTGGTCGGTTCGGCGAAGGACTTGAAGCCGGCGAGCTTGATCTGGTTGAGCCGCATGGGAGCTGGTACCGGGCGATCCGCGCTAAGTGCTTGATTGGAATGAAAAAATGCGCCCCTGACCGAGGCGCAATCGAGGCGGGATGATAGCATCGCGGCCCCTGCCGAGACCCCTTCCCGAGACCCGTTTCCATGGCCCGAAAGTCACCCGCCCAACGCCCTGCCCCTGCCGTGCCGCCGAGCGCGCCGAGCAAGGAGTTGCACGTGTTTCCGAACCCCGCACCCGAACGCGACTACGTGATCCGCTTCGACGTGCCCGAGTTCACCTGCCTGTGCCCGCTGACCGGCCAGCCCGACTTCGCGCACTTCACCATCGAGATCATTGCCGACAAGCTCTGCGTCGAGACCAAGAGCCTGAAGCAGTACTTCTGGAGCTACCGCAACGAGGGCGCGTTCCACGAGAAGGTGACGAACACGATCCTGTCCGACATCGTGAAGACGATCGCGCCGCGCTTCGCGCGCATCCACGCCGACTGGTACGTGCGCGGCGGCATCCGGACCTACGTGACCGCCGAGCACCGCCGCAAGGGCTGGAAGGCCGCGCCGCGGGTGGACCTGCCCAAGGGCGAGTGATGTCCGACGCGGTGGCGCGCCCGGCGTACCAGAAGTACGCCGTCGAGGTGGCGGCGAGCCCGATCGACGGCCAGGGCGTCTTCGCCGCCGAGCCGATTCCGGGCCGCGTGAAGATCGGCGAGATCCGCGGCGAGAGCGTGACGGTCGAGGAAGCCCGCATCCGCGCCACCCGCGCCGAGCGCATCATGATCGTCGAGCTGTCGCCGAAGAAGGCGATCGACTTCAGCCGGAGCCCCGACCCGATGCGCTACACCAACCACAGCTGCCAGCCGAACGCGAAGCTCGTCATCGCCAACGGGCGCGTCGAGTTCTTCTCGCTGAAGAAGATCGCTGCCGGCGCCGAGATCACGGTCGACTACGGCGAGACGCACCACGACGGACAACTGCCCTGCCGCTGCGGCGCACCCGGCTGCCGGGGGGCGCTGTGAAGGCCGCCGCCGCCGCGCTGGCGCTGCTGGCGACGACGGCCGCCGCGGCCGGCGAGCCCTGGGCCGTGGCCGGGCGGCAAGGCGTGGTGCTGCACGTCATCGTGCCCGAGGCCGAGGCACGCGAGCGCAGCGCCTACGACCGCGAACTCGCTCGCCTGTGCGCCAGCGAGCAGACCTGCTTCGTCAACTTCTACACCAACACGAGCGGCGCGCCGGTGTCGCTGCCGCTGGCCGACGCCATCGCGCACGAGGCCACCGCCACCTTCCGGCGGTCCGGCAAGCGCGGCGCGGCGGTGTTCACCTGGAGCTGTCGGCTCCAGGTGCCCAACGAGGCCTGCTTCTGACGCTCAGAGGCGCTCGAAGATCGCGGCGATGCCCTGGCCGCCGCCGATGCACATCGTGATCAGGCCGTAGCGCTTGCCGGTCCGGTGCAGCTCGTACATGCACTTGACCGTCAGGATCGCGCCGGTCGCGCCGATCGGGTGGCCGAGCGCGACCGCGCCGCCGTTCGGGTTCACCTTCGCCGGATCGAGGCCGAGCTCCTTGGAGACGCCGAGCGCCTGCACGGCGAACGCCTCGTTCGACTCGAAGACGTCGATGTCCGACACCTTGAGGCCGGCCTTCCCTAGCGCATTCTTGACCGCGGTCACCGGGCCCAGTCCCATGATCTTCGGGTCGATGCCGGCATGCCCGTACGAGACGAGGCGCGCCATCGGCTTCAGCCCCTTCTTCGCGGCGGCGCCGGCCTCCATCAGCACGACCGCGGCGGCTGCATCGTTGATGCCCGACGCGTTGCCGGCGGTCACCGAGCCGTTCTCCTTCGCGAACGCCGGCTTGAGCTTGGCCATGCCCTCCATCGACGCGTCGCTCCGCGGGTGCTCGTCGGTGTCGAACATCACCGGGCCCTTCTTGCTCTTGAGCTCGATCGGCAGGATCTGGCTCTTGAAGTGGCCCGCGGCGATCGCGGCGACCGCGCGGCGGTGGCTCTCGACCGCGAACGCGTCCTGCTGCTCGCGGCCGATGCCGCACTGCTTCGCGACGGTCTCGGCCGTCACTCCCATGTGCATGGTGTCG
>CAUJHQ010000019.1 GCA_963204815.1 Pseudomonadota bacterium
AGCTGCCCCTGGCCGCGGCGCAGGCCGTGCCGCGGGCCTTCCTGGCCGCGCCCCGCACCCTGCACGCCTGGGTGAGGGCACAGCCGCGCGCACCGCCGTTCCTCTCCTGATCGCCTGAACGCTGCGAGCCGCCGGTCGACCCCGACCGGCCCTCGCGCTCGTCGATCGCCGGGCGCTTGCCCGGCTGCAGGAGAACTCCATGGACTTCATCGAACGCGTCATGCGGGTCATGACGCACCTCAACATCGGCGCCGCCCTCGGCATGGTGGCCTGGCTGCTGTGGTCGGGCTGGCAGGTCGTCACGGGCCAGATCGCGCCCGCCCAGCGGATGGCCGAGGCCCGGGCCGTGATTCGGATGGCACACGCCGCCCCGCCGCTGCCGATGCGGCTCGTGCCGCTGCGTGACGCCGGCACCGCGCCGCCCCCGTGCCACGAGTCACCGCCCGCCACGGCGCTCGCGGGGGCCGACCTGTGAGGCCCCGCGCCGCGCCCTTCCGGCGGCTCGACGCCGACGGCCACAGCGTGCCAATGGCCGACTTCCGCGGCGGCTGCCTGCCGCTGCGCGAAAGCGCCTGAGCGCGCCGACACCACACCCCCACCGCATGGCCCCGCCGCGGCCCGCCCGCAGGCGCCGCCACGCCACAACACAACCCGATCCGGAGAACCCAGAATGAACCCGCACCCGCTCGCCCTCATCACCCTGGCGACCCTTGCCCTGCTCGAAGGCCGCGCCATCGCGCAGACGGCCACGCCGCCGGTCGAACGCGTCGAGATCACCGGCACCGCCGTGCCGCCGCTGGACGAGAAGACCACCAGCACGTCGCGCCTGGGCCTGTCGGTGCGCGAGACGCCGGCGTCCGTCACCGTGCTGGACACGCAGGCCGTCGAGCGCATCGGCGCCTTCAACACGCAGGACATCCTGGGCGCGATCCCCGGCGTCAGCTGGTCGGCGCAGCCGGGCGCCGCGGGCTCGGTGTTCTACCGCGGCTTCGGCTCGTCCAGCCTCACGCAGCTGTGGAACGGCCTGTCGGTGCAGTACGACGCGATCGCCGCGCGCCCGGTCGACACCTGGCTGGTCGCCGGCGCCGAGGCGATCGGCGGGCCGTCGGGCTTTCTCTACGGCGCCGGCGCGGTCGGCGGCACGATCAACCTCGTCACGAAGGTCGCCGACCGCAGCGGCGACCTGACCCACGTGCGCGCGGCCGTCGGCACGATGAACCAGCTGGCCGCCGACGTGCAGCGCACGCTGGGCGACGGCGGCGCGCATGCGCTGCGGCTGGTCGCGAACCTGACCGAGGGCACGCACTGGTCGATCGGCGACGGGCGCAAGGCCTGGCAGGCCAGCGCCTCCTGGCACTGGGCGATGACGCCGGCGCTGAGCCACCTGTTCGCCTTCGAGCAGCAGCACGAGAAGGTCACGCAGCCGTACTGGGGCACGCCGCTGCTGCGCGACGACGCGGGCGCCATCCTCGGCCAGATCCGCACCGACCCGCGCACCGTCGGCGTCAACTACAACGTGCGCGACGGCCGCTACGAGCAGGACGTCAACTGGACCCGCAGCGTGCTGAAGTGGGCGCCCGACGCGCGCTTCGCGTTCACCCACACCGCCTACCGCTACGACGCGCTGCGCGACTACGAGAACGTCGAGACCTACAGCTTCGTGAACGCCAACACCGAGGTCGAGCGCAGCAACGCGCTGCTGCAGCGGCACGACCAGCAGGCCTTCGGCAGCCGCGGCGAAGCGAGCTTCAAGGGCGCGATCGGCGGCCTGCGCAGCGACAGCGCCTTCGGCTGGGACTGGAGCTACAACCGCCAGACGCGCTTCCCGCTTAGCGTGGCCGGCCCGTTCGACCGCACCGACCCGTACGACCCGGCGGACACCTACTTCCTGTCGACGCCGGGCATCACGCGCACCTACACGCCGGGGGCGACGAACCGGCTGCACACGCTGGCCGCGTTCGCCGAGAACCGCACCGAGCTCGGCGACGGCTGGTCGGCGGTCGGCGGCCTGCGGGTGGACCGCATCACGCTGGCCGTGACCAACCACCGCACCGTCACGGCCACCAACCCGGCGCAGTTCGACACCGCCTACAAGCCGGTGACGGGGCGGCTGGGCGTCGTCAAGGCGCTCGGCGCGCAGTGGCAGGCCTACGCGCAGTACAGCACGGCGGCAGACCCGCCCTCGGGCGTGCTGGCGACGGCGGGCTTCGCGGCACTGCGCGACTTCGACCTCACGAAGGGCCGCCAGTTCGAGGTCGGCACCAAGGGCAGCTTCGACCACGAGCGCGGCGAAGTGCGCGTGGCGCTCTACGACATCGAGCGTCGCAACATCGCGATGACCGACCCCGACGACCGCACCCGCGTGATCGCGGTCGGCGCGATGGGCTCGCGCGGCATCGAGGTCGCCGGCGCCTGGGCCGCGACGCCGGCGCTCCACCTGTCGGGCCACGTCAGCTACACCGACGTGCAGTTCGACGACTTCGCCGAGACCGTCGGCAGCACCGTCGTGCAGCGGGCCGGCAACCGGCCCGCCAACACGCCCGACTGGGTGGCCGGCGCGGCCGCGAGATGGGCCCCGGCCGAAGACTGGCAGGTGGGCGTGGACTGGCGCCACGTCGGCCTGCGCTACGCCAACACCGCGAACACCGCCTGGGACGCCGCCTACGACCTGTTCGGCGCGCAGGCCGCGTGGCAGCCGGGTGGCGGTGCGACCGTGCGCCTGCGCGTGATCAACCTCACCGACAAGGTCTACGCCGCCACCGTCGGCGCCAGCAGCCTGGCCTACCTGGGCACGCCGCGCACCTGGACGCTGAGCGCCGACTGGCGCTTCTGAACGCAGCCGCCCGAAGGCCCGGAGGAACGACGATGAACTCGCTCGCGAACCGACTGAAACGCTGGCTGTACCTGGTGCACCGCTGGCTCGGCATCGGCCTGTGCGTGGTGATGCTGGCCTGGTTCGTGTCCGGCATGGTGATGCTGTACGTGGGCTACCCCAAGCTCACGCCGGCCGAGCGCCTGGCAGGCCTGCCGGCGCTGCCGGCCGAAGGCTGCTGCGTGCCGCTGGCGGTGGCGCGCGCCGCCGTGCCGGCGCCGCCGCCGGCACCGGCGGCCCGCCGCGCCGCGCCGGCCGGCGAAGGCTGGCGCCTCACCAGCGTGGCGGGCCGGCCGCGCTACGTCTTCGGCGACGAGGGCCGCCACCCCGCGGCGGTGGACGCGCTCACGGGCCGCTGGATCGACGGCGTCTCGCGCGACGACGCGCTCGCCAGTGCGCGCCACTTCGCGCACGGTGCCGCGGCGCGCTGGCGCGACCAGGTGCAGGAAGACGCCTGGACGCATTCGCGCGCACTCGACGGCCATCGCCCGCTGCACCGCGTGGAGGTCGACGACGCCGAAGGGCGCTGGCTGTACGTGAGCAGCACCACCGGCGAAGTCGTGCGCGACGCCACGTTCACCGAGCGCAGCTGGGGCTGGGTCGGTGCCTGGCTGCACTGGCTCTACATGTTCCGCGGCGGCGCGTTCGACGGCTGGTGGACCGACATCGTGATCTGGCTGGCCGTCGCCGGCAGCGTGTCGGCGTTGACCGGCCTCGTCGTCGGCCTGTGGCGCTGGCGCTTCCGGGGCCGCTACCGCAGCGGCCGGCGCACGCCCTATGCCGACCGCGCCGCGCGCTGGCACCACGTGGCGGGCATGGCGGGCGGCGTGCTCGCGTTCACGTGGGTGCTGTCGGGGCTGTTCTCGATGAACCCGTGGAAGCTGTTCGACGCCCCCGGCCCGCGCCCCGACCGCGCCGCCTACGCCGGCGGCCCGCTCGACGCCGCCCAGGCCCCCGACCCCGCGCGCGTGCTGCAGGCACTGGCGGCGCAGGGCACCGCGGTGCGCGAGATCACCTGGCACCGCAGCGCCGGCGAACACATCGCGCTCGCCCACGGCGCCGGTGCGCCGAGGCTCTTCGTCGGCGCCGCGGCGCAGGCGGCCGACGCGCTGCCGGACGCCACCTGGCGCAACGCCGCGGCCCGCCTGCTGCCCGGTGCCCGCATCGTCGACGCCGAGCGGCTGGACCGCCACGACGCCCACTACTACGCCCGCGAGCCGCACACCATGACCGGCCCGCGCGAGCGCCCGTTGCCGGTGTGGCGCCTGCGCTTCGACGACCCGAACGGCACCTGGGTCGTGATCGACCCGCGCACCGGCCTGCTGCAGCAGGTGAGCGACGGCCACCGCCGCGTCGACCGCTGGCTGTTCGCCTTCCTGCACAGCTTCGACCTGCCGGCGCTGCTGGCCGCGCGCCCGGCCTGGGACCTGTGGATGCTGGGCTTCAGCGTGGCCGGCGCGCTGCTCGCCGGCACCGCGGTGGTCACGGGCACGCGGCGGCTCTGGCGGCGGCCGCAGGCCGCGTGGGTGCGGCGGCGCCGAAGCGCGCCCTGAACTTCCGCGGCGTCGCCCGCGCAACGTCGGCCACGGGCTTCCGCCGGTCGTGCGCGGTCGTGAAGACCAAGGGCCTCGGCACGCGGTGGTCGCGGAAGCGGCAGCGCGCGCCCAGGTTCGCCGGGCCCAGGTAGAGTCCTCCGCGATGTACGCGATCAAGACCGCCATCGCCGAGCCCACGGCTGCGTCGTGGACCTTCGCCGACCAGAAGACGATGTACGGCGGCAAGCGCATCGCGCGCGGCGCCGTGGTCTACCTGTTCGCGAGCGAGAACGCCGGTGGCAGCGGCCTCGTGGCGCGCGGCGTGGTCACGGCCGCCACGCCCACGCCGCGCCGGCCCGGCGTGGCGCGGCAGACGCCTTGCGTGAGCGTCACCATCGAACGCAGCGCACTCGCGAAGCGCCGCCTCGGCCGCGCCGAGCTGAAGCCTTTCGCCGACTGGGACGACGGGCGCGGCGAGACCGAGCTCAACTTCAAGTTCTACCGCCAGGCCACCGACAAGATCGTCGGGCTGTCGCCGGCGGCGGTGGCGCTGCTGGAGCGCTGCTTCTAGCGAACCGCGGCCCGGGTGCGGCGGTGCCGCGCTTCGGGCCTTTCGGTGCGCGCGCCGAGGCCGCCGTCGCTTGGCCTTGACGGCGCGCAACGCAGCGCCGCTCACGACGCCGATGATGGCGATGCTGCGGCCCGGCCCGCACGGTGCGGCCCGGGCGGCGGCACCCGGAGGACACCGATCATGAGAATTCCGCTCGCCGCACTGCTGTTGACTGCACTCACTTTCGGCGGCTGCGCTTCGTACCAGCTCGGCGACAAGAACGCCGAGGCGGCACTGAAGAAGTTCGAGCCGGTACCGGACAAGTCCAGTCTCTACGTCTGCCGCGAGCCGGCGGCCCTGGTCGCGGCCGGCGTCACGACGAACGTGCTCGTCGACGGCCGGGACATCGGCGCCGTCAGGCCCAACAGCTTCGTGCACACGCTGGTGGATCCGGGCCAGCGCAGCGTGATGATGAAGAACGACGGCGTCGCCGGCACGTCCAGCCCGCGCATCGAGTTCCAGGCGCGGGCCGGGGAACTCGCCTTCCTCTGGATCGGCGTGACGGGCCGCGGCTTCGGCACCTACACGATCGACACTTTCGACAGCGAGAAGGCGGCAAAGGACTGCGTGCTCGGCGCGGCCTACGCCGTGCGGGCGCCGTAGCGGCCGGCGGGGCGGCCTGCGTATCATCTTCCGCATGATCCTGACCCGCCAGGCTGCATCGCTGGGCGACATCATCGCCGGCGCGAAGGACCTGCGGCGCTGCTGGAATCCTTCGGGCACGGCCGCGCAGGAGGTCTGGTACCGCGGCCAGGGGCGGCGGCGCTACAAGCTCGAGCCCGGCCTGTACCGGCCGCGGCTGGCTGCCTACGGCTACGACGAGTTCTCGCTCGTCAGCGCGTTCAAGAGCCTGGCCAGCCCCTACGCGAACCCGCGCCCCGCGGACCCGTGGGAGTGGTACTTCCTGGCCCAGCACCACCGCCTGCCGACGCGCCTGCTCGACTGGACGGAGAGCCTGCTCGTCGCCGTCTACTTCGCGCTCGCCGACACCTTCGAAGGCCAGGACCAGGCGACGCTGCGCGCGGCCGTGTCGAGCCCGGCGCCAGGCCCGCTGTTCGACGCCGACTCGCCGGCCGTCTGGCTGCTCGACGCGGGCACGCTGAACCGCTGGTCGCACGGCGCCGACGGCGTGTACGCGCCACCGAACCCCGACATCGACACGTACCACTGGGCCAGCGAGACGCAGGGCCAGCCCGATGCGCCGGCGCCGCCGATCGCCATCCTCGCGCCGCGCCAGAACGCGCGCATCATCGCCCAGCAGGGCACGTTCACGCTGCACGGCAGCGGCCGGACGGCGCTGGACGACCTCGCGGCGCTGGAGGATCCGGGGCACCTCCTGCACCTGGGCTGCATCGAGTTCGACCGCAGCCGCGCGGCGTCCATCTGGGACGAACTGCAGCTCGTCGGCGTCTCGCGGCCGACCGTGTTCCCGGAGCTCGACAGCATCGCCGAGTACGTCAAGTTCACCTACCAGAATCCGTGACCGGCACAAGGAGCGCCCGTGACCGCAGCGAAGAAGGTCGCCGCCCGCAAGGTGGCGACGAAGAAGGCACCGGCCAAGAAGGCGGCGGCGAAGAAGATCATCCTGCGGCCGACGCGGCCGCGCCCGCCGACGAAGTGACGCGGCTGCGCCGTGGCGCGGCCGCGCTGCTGCTGCTGGCGGCGCAGGCGGCAGGCGCGGCAACCCTCGCCCCGGGCGAAGCGCTGTTCGCCGACATCGACCAGCGCCTCGCCGCCGAAGGCGCCGACCGCGTGAACGCCGGCCTCGATGCCGCGACGATGGCGGCGCTGCACCGCCGGGCGGCCGACTGCGAGCTGGCGGCGGTGAGCCTCGCGGTGCGCCTGGGCCGCGGCAACGACACGCGCGCCGCGAACGCGCACCGCGACGCGCTGCGCAGCGCCACCGGCCGCTGCGCGCCCTTCGTGCTGGCGCTGGCGGCGCCGGACGAGATCCCGCGCCTGTGCGCCAGCCTCGACGCCTGGGGCCCCGCGCAGACCGCGCGCGAACTGCGCCGCCGCATGGCCGCCATCGACGCCCACCCGGTGCTGCGCGGCACCGCACGCGGCAAGGCCTGCCGCGCCGCCTACCTGTACGAACTGGAGAACACGCGCGTGGTGCTGAAGGGCAAGGCGCGCTGACCCGGCGCGCCGGCATACTGCCGCCCATGCGCTGGCACGTGCTTCTGTACGGGGTGGTCGGCGGCGTGCTGATCGCCGCGCTGAAGTTCATCGAATACCGCTGGCTGGTGCTGGAGCATTCGCTGGCGATCTACGGCGGCCTCGTCGCCGCACTCTTCGCCGGGCTCGGCCTCTGGCTGGGCAGCCGCGCCCGCCGGCCGGCGCGGCTGGAGGTGCGCGAAGTGCCGGTGCCCGCACCACCCGGCTTCGTGCGCGACGAGCGCCAGGTCGCGGCGCTGGGCATCACGCCGCGCGAACTGGAGATCCTGGAACTCATCGCCGAAGGCCTGAGCAACAAGGAGATCGCGACGCGCGCCTTCGTCAGCGAAAACACCGTGAAGACGCACTCGAGCCGGCTCTTCGACAAGCTGGGCGCGCGCCGGCGCACGCAGGCCGTGCAGCGGGCGCGCGAGCTGCGGCTGATCGGCTGATCGCCTGAAGCGCCACTTCCGGATGATTCGACGCCCGGCACCCCGAAATCACCCGTTCGTGTGACGCCGGCCGCCGGGCCGCGGTGGCACAAACGGCGCTCCCCACCCCGGAGACCCGCGATGCCCGCTTCCCTTTCCAGAACCGTGCTGCGTTTCGGCCTTGCCGCCGGCGCCGTGCTGGCGGTGACGATGCTGCTGTCCTTCGGCTTCCAGGACGCCATCGGCTTCGACCACGCGGCGGTCGTCGGCTACACGTCGATGGTGCTGGCCTTCCTGCTCGTCTACTTCGGCGTGCGCGCGCACCGCGACGGCGCGGGCGGCGGGCGCATCGGCTTCTGGCGCGCGTTCGGCATCGGCATGGCGATCGTCGGCGTGGCCACGGTCTGCTACGTCGCGACCTGGCAGTTCGTCTACCACCGGCTGGCGCCGGACTTCCTGGACCGTTACGCCGCCCACGCCCTCGACAAGGCCCGCAAGGCCGGCGCCAGCGACGCGCAGCTCGCCGCCACCGCGAAGGAGATGGCCGAGTTCGCCGAGCTGTACCGCAACCCGCTGGTCAACATCGGCTTCACGCTGCTGGAACCGCTGCCGGTGGGGCTGGTATTCAGCTTCGTCTCGGCCGGGCTGCTGAGCCGCAGGCGGGCAAAGCCCGACTGACGGGCGCGGCGCCGCACCGGATACTCCGGCCATGCGCTCACTGCTCGTCATCGCCATGCTCGCGGCCACGCCGGCCGCCTTCGCCCAGACCGCGGCGCCGGCCGCCCCCGCCGCTGCGGCGGTTGCCCCCATCGCCGACCGCAGCGTGGCGGCGGCGCAGGCGCGGCTGGAAGCGCTGGACGGCAACGGCGCCATCGTCACCCACGCCGACGGCTGGACCACGGTGAACGAACCCGCCGCCTCCGCGCAGTGGTCGTTCACGCCCGCCGGGCACTATGCGCACCCGGCGGTGGTGCGGCGCGTCATCGTGCGCCGGGCCGGCGGCGCGATCTCGGTCGACACGCAGACGCTGTGCGAAGCCAAGGCCGAGGCCTGCGGCAAGCTCGTCGCCGAGTTCGAGTCCATGAACGACCGCATCGTGCAGGCGGTGCGCGCGCGCGGCCGGCAGGGCGCGGCGCCACGGCCGCAGTAACGCGCGGCGGGCGCTCAGAAGTTCAGGCCCACCTTGAAGCCGAGCGCGGTGTTGTCGTAGGTGACGCCGTTCTTGCGCGCCGTCTCGTGCCAGCGCAGGTCGACGCCGGCGTAGAGCGAGCCCAGGCGCCAGTCCAGCCCGCCCGCCACGCCCAGGCCCCAGACGCTGTTCGACGCGCCGCCGGCCTTCACGGTGGCCGTCGTCAGGCTGGGCCCGAGGCCGACCGAGAAGCTGCCGTCCAGCGGCAGCATGTAGCGCGGCGAGAGCTCGAACACCGTGGCCTTCACGCCGCTCTTGTCGGAAAAGTTCACCTGCAGGTAGGTGCGGACGCGGTTGTCCGGCGACTGGATGACGCCGCTGTTGAAGTTGGCCTCCAGCCCCCAGAAGGTGGCGCTGGGCGCGCCGTCGGGGTTGACGTAGCCGGTGGTGAAGGCCAGCGTGGGCCGCAGCTGGAACGACGAGTCGGTGAAGGCCGGCATGAAGCGCCACGACTGGGCGTGCGCGGGGGCCTGCGCCAGCACGGCGGCGGCAACGAGGGCGAGGCTGAGCGGGGTCTTGTGCATGGCGTCTCCGCGCGGTGGGTGATGCCCCGACCGTAGCGCGGCCCGGCACCGCCCCTGCTTCCAACTGTGTCGCTTGTCACATCGGCGGGCGGGCGCACAGCCGCGCCAGCAGCGCCGCCGCGCCGTCGGCGCGCGCGCCGCGCCAGGCCACGATCTGGTCCGGGCGGACCAGCGCGAGCTCGGCGCCGTAGAGTTCGCGCGCCTCGTCGCCCGGCAGCGCCAGCACCGCGAGCGGCAGGCCCAGGCGCTGCGCCGCGACGACGAAGGGCGTGGCGTCGGGCGCCTGCGGGCCCAGCACGAGCAGCGTCCATTCGAAGCCGAAGCGGTCGTAGAGCGAGCGGCCGTCGTCCAGCCACAGGTGCGGCGCGCGGCCGCCAGGGCAGGCGCTGGGCACGTAGTCGTTGGCGCTGTCGGGCGGCGGCACGCTGCCGTCGGACACGACGGCGGCCGAGCCGTCGTAGCGCCCGCCGAAGGTGACGCCGGGAATGTTGAACTCGCGCCGGCCGTGAGCGTCCAGCAGCACGCCGGCGGCCTGCCGCGCGGCGGCGCCGGCCGGCGTGTCGTGCTCGATCTCGGCCGCCGGTGTCGCGAGGCCGATGGAATCGGCGAAGGCACGCGCGTAGCCGGTGTTGCGCAACGCGAGCGGGCGGCGCTCGGTCTCGTAGGTGTCGAGCAGCGCGTCGCCGGCCTGGCCCTTCAGCACGGCGGCAAGCTTCCACCCCAGGTTCACCGCGTCCTCGACGGCGGTGTTGTAGCCCAGCCCGCCGGTGGGCGTGAAGAGGTGCGCCGCGTCGCCGCCGATGAACACGCGGCCCTGCTGGAAGCGTTCGGCCACGAGGCAGTGCCCGGCGGTCCAGAAGCCGGTCTGCAGCACTTCCACGGGCACGTTGCGGCCGGTGGCGGAGCGGAACAGCGCCACCGCGTCGGCCTCGCGCAGGTCTTCCTCGCGCTCGTGCGCGCGCAGCTGGGTGTGGAAGGCGAACTCGCCGCGGCCGTCCACGGCGCACATGAAGGCGCGCTGCTCGGGGTTGAAGATGACGTTCATCCACGCCGGCGCATGGCCGGCCGCTTCGTGGAAGCCGGGCGAGCGCACGTAGACCGCGAACATGCGCCCGCCCATGAACTCGCGCACGATGCCGGTCTCGCCGGTGTAGCGCCAGCCGAGCTGCTGGCGCACCGTGCTGCGCGCGCCGTCGGCGCCGACGAGGTAGCGCGCCGCGATGTGGGCGCGCCGGCCATCGGCCACGCGCTCGATCTCGGCGCCGACCTGCGTGCCGTCGTCGTCGAAGCGCACCAGGCGCCAGCCGTAGTGCAGCTGCACGCCCGGCAGCGCCTCGGCATGGCGCTTGAGCACCGGCTCGACGAACTTCTGCGACACGCGGTGCGGCAGCTCGGCCGCGCTCCACGCGCCGCGCAGCGTGCGCACGCGCTCGCGCGCCTCGCGCGCCGAAGGCAGGCGCAGGCGCGCCAGCTCGTGGCCGGCAAAGCGCGTGAAGTAGGCGATGTCGGTCGGGTGGTCTTCCGGCAGGCCGAGCGCGCGGATCTCGTCGGCGAAGCCGAGGCGGCGGAAATGCTCCATCGTGCGCGCCTGCGTCGCGTTGGCCTGCGGGTTGAAGGCGGTGCCGGGCTTGTCGTTCAAGAGCACGGTGGCGATGCCGCGGCGGCCCAGCTCGTTGGCGAGCATCAGGCCGCAGGGGCCGCCGCCGACGACGAGCACGGCGGTCTCGGCCGGCGGCTGTTCGGGGTCGGGAAGGGTCATGGCCGCAGTGTGGACAGCGGCCGCGGTGGCGGCGATCCGGGGATGCCCCGTGGCGGCGCCGGCCGCGTCAGCGCTTGTCTTCGGACGGCTCGGTGGGCACGGTGCCGACCCAGGTGCGCTCGGCGTCCGCGAACTCCTCGGCGCTGGCTTCCTGGACGTCGACGCGTTCGTTGTCGCCGGCGGCTCGCTCGCGCGAGCGGCGTTCCTCGCGGATGCCGGCGGCCACCTGCAGCACGCGCAGGCGCTCGATCAGCAGCGCCATCGCCGGCGAGCGCTCATCGCGGGTCAGCATCTCGGCCTGCGACAGCGCGTGCAGCAGCACGCGGAACGGCAGGTACTCGACACCCGGCCAGCCCTTGCGCGCCAGTTCGTCGTGCACGCGCACCAGGTGGCGCATGACGCGCGGCGCCTCGCCATGCGCGTCGGCGAGCAGCAGCGCGCCGAGTTCGCGGCGCACCTGGCGCTCGTCGGGCACGGCGTCCTCGCGCGGCGCGCGGCGGCGGTCGACCAGCACCACGTGCAGCTGGCCGTCGCGCCGCTCCAGCCGCACCGGGCGGTTCAGCGCGCCCTTCAGCTTGCTCAGTTTCACCGCGGCGCCTTGCGCGCCGGCGGGCGCACGCCGGTCTTCGACCGGCTTCGGGCGGGGCTTCCTGGGTGCGGGCGGCAGTGTGGACATGGTCACGGGCTCGCGTCGAAGGTCGGGGAACGTCCTCGACGGTTTCGGCCGCCTGACCGCGAACTTGAGCGCCACCCCCCCGGGCCTGGGGGCCTGGGCTTCAGCCGCCGATCACGAGCCTCATCGCCGGCATCGACTTCTCGCTCTCGCTGCGGCGCTCCAGTGCCTGGCGCAGGTTGAACTGCGCGACCTCGGTGTGCTCGCTGGCCAGCGCCTGCGCGCGGGCGCCCGCGCCCTGCTTCAGCGCCTGCACCAGCATGTGGTGCTGGCGGTGGGCGTAGAGCATCCAGTCGCGGTCGAGCGCGAGCGAGCCCTGCATCGGAAGCATTGCCGACGCCGGCGCGAACGGCAGCTTGTCGTTCAGCGACACCGCGCGCTGCAGCGCGCGGTTGCCGCAGGCTTCGAGGATCAACGCGTGGAAGCGGTCGTTCATCGCCGCGTAGCGCGCGTAGTGGCTCACCTTCAGCGTCGTGGCCGCGAGCGCGGCGTCGCCTTCGTCCAGGCACGACTGCAGGTCCAGCGCCAGCTGGCGCGACACGCCGTGCTCGGCGACCAGGCGCGCGGCCATGCCTTCGAGGTGGCCACGCACCGCGATCGCGTCGGCGACCTCGGCCGACGTGAACTGGCGCACCACGTAGCCGCCGGTGGGGTTGGTCTCGACCAGCCCTTCCTGTTCGAGCGTGACCAGCGCCGCGCGCACCGGCGTGCGCGAGCCGCCCAGCCGCTCCGCGAGCTGCTGCTCGGCGAGCCGCACGCCGGGCGGGAACTCGCCGCGCAGGATCAGGTCGCGCAGCTGCATCAACACCGTTTCTTGCACGCCCATCGCGGTCACCGTACACTGAATTGAGAGGATGGTATACCGTTTCAACCATCCGGTGCACCACCAGAGGACCCGTCGATGAAGGCCGAACAGAACGAACTGATCACCCGTGTCGGCCCCGGCACGCCCTGCGGCGCGCTGATGCGCCGCTACTGGCAGCCGGTGGCGCTGGTCGACGAGTTCGACCCCCGGCTCGACGCGCGCATGGCGCAGCGCCCGCTGAAGGCGGTGCGCGCGCTCGGCCAGGACTTCATCCTCTTCAAGGACGACCAGGGCCGCTGGGGCCTGCTCGACCGCGACTGCCCGCATCGCAACGCCGACCTCTCCTTCGCGCGCCACGAAGGCGACGGCGTGCGCTGCCCCTTCCACGGCTGGAAGTTCGACGCCACCGGCCGCTGCCTGGACACGCCGGCCGAGCCGGTGGGCAGCACGCTGTGCCAGCGCGTGAAGCAGCGCAGCTACCCGGTGCAGGAGCACGCCGGCGTGCTGTTCGCGTGGCTGGGCGACGAAGGCAGCGCGCCGCCGCCCTTCCCGCGCTTCGATGCCTTCGCGGCGCCGTCGACGCACGTGTTCGCCTTCAAGGGGATGTGGCAGTGCAACTGGCTGCAGGCCTTCGAGGTCGGCCTGGACCCGGCGCACACCTCGTTCCTGCACCGCTTCCTGAACGACGCGCCGCTGGACAGCATCGGCGACAACCCGGCAGGCAAGCAGTTCCGCAGCGCCAGCGCGGGCGACTTCGCCGGCGAGCGCTGGCCGATGACGCGCGTGATGCGCGAGTTCCACCGCCCGGACATCAGCCACGAGGCCAAGCCCTGGGGCCTGCAGATCACGACGCTGCGGCCGATGACCGAGGAGCTGACGCACGTGCGCGTCACGCAGGGCATCTTCCCGTACACCTTCGTGATCCCGCTGTCGGAGACGCTGACGATCACGCAGATGCACATGCCGGTGGACGACACGCACACCTACTGGTATTCGTTCTTCACCAGCTTCGCCGGCCCGGTCGACAAGGACGCGATGCGCGACCAGCGCACGCAGTTCATCCCGCCGCCGCTGTTCATCCCGAAGAGCGGCCGCCACAACGACTGGGGCTTCAACGCCGACGAGCAGCGCAACCGCACCTTCCTGGGCATGGGCGAGGAAGACATCAACGTGCACGACCAGTGGGCGGTGGAAAGCATGGGCGCCATCCAGGACCGCACGCGCGAGCACCTGGGCACCAGCGACAAGATCATCATGGCGAACCGCCGCCTGCTGCTGGCCGCGATTGAAAGCGTGCAGAACGGCGGCCCGGCGCCCGGCGTCGCCGACCCCGCGCTCGCTGCGCAGATGGTCGGCCCCGACACGGTCGACGGCATCGCGCCGGCCGGCACCTGGGGCACCTGGTGGAAGGAACGCGTGCAGGCCAAGCGCGACGGCGCGCCCTGGATCGCGAAGCAGGCCGACACCGCCAAGGCATGACGTTCGCCGAACGCTGCGGCGTGCACGGCGCGCCGCGCGAGGCGGCCGTGCGCGAGGTGCTCGAGCGCGTGCGCGGTGCCGGCGTCGACCTCGTGCGCATCGCCTGGTGCGACGTGCACGGCGTGCTGCGCGGCAAGACGCTGGTGGCGTCGGCACTGGAGCGCGCGCTGCACGACGGCATCGGCTTCGTGAGCACGCTGATGCTGAAGGACAGCGCCGACCGCACCGCGCTGCCGGTGTTCGAACGCGGCGGCACGGCGGCGCTGCCCGGCTTCGGCCAGGCGAACAACCTCCTGCTGCTGCCCGACCCCGCGAGCTTCTCGCTGCTGCCCTGGGCGCCCGGCAACGGCTGGCTGCGCGCCGAGCCCTTCTTCACCGACGGCACGCCGGTGCCGCTGGACACGCGCGGCGTGCTGCAGCGGGCGCTCGCCCGCCTGGCCGACGCCGGCTTCACGATGATGTGCGGGCTGGAAGTGGAGTTCCACGTCTACCGCCTGCGCGGCGATGCGGCGCACGTCGACCCGATGCTCGCCGCCTGGCCCGGCCCGGCGCCCGCGGTCGACCTCATCCACCCCGGCTACGCGCTGCTGTCCGAGGCCGGCTTCGACGCCGCCGAGGACGCGCTGCGCATCGTCAAGCAGACGGCCGACGGGCTGGGGCTGCCGCTGTCGTCGCTGGAAGTGGAGTTCGGCCCGTCGCAGCTGGAGGCGGTGTTCGACGCCACCGACGCGCTCACCGCCGCCGACAACATGGTGCGCTTCCGCAACGGCGTGCGCATGGCGCTGCGGCGCGCCGGCTACCACGCCACCTTCATGTGCCGGCCGCCGTTCCCGAACATCATGTCCAGCGGCTGGCACCTGCACCAGAGCCTGCTGCGCCGCACCGACGGGCGCAATGCCTTCATGCGCGACGCGCCGGCACCCGGCAGCGGCCCGCTGGACGCGGCGCACACGCTCACGGACACCGGCGAGCACTACCTCGCCGGCCTGCTGGCGCACGCGCGATCGATGGCGGTGCTGTGCACGCCAACGACCAACGGCTTCGCGCGCTTCCGGCCCAACGCGCTGGCGCCGCAATCGGTGCTGTGGGGGCGCGACAACCGCGGCGCCATGCTGCGCGTGCTGGGCGGCCCGGGCGACGGCGCCACGCGCATCGAGAACCGCCTCGGCGAGCCCGCGGCCAACCCATACCTCTACATCGCGTCGCAGGTGTTCGCGGGGCTGGACGGCGTCGCGCGCGGGCTGCGTGCGCCGCCGGCCACCGAGTCGCCCTACGGCAGCGAGGCCGAGCGCCTGCCCGCCGGCCTGGCCGACGCGCTGGCCGCGATGCGCGCCGACCCGGTGATGGTCGACGGCATTGG
Organism: Pseudomonadota bacterium; assembly: GCA_963204815.1. GTDB lineage: Bacteria > Pseudomonadota > Gammaproteobacteria > Burkholderiales > Burkholderiaceae_C > Rubrivivax. Next base: position 15,395 of record CAUJHQ010000019.1, read on the forward strand.
CCCGGGCCTTGCTCACGTGTTCACGCGCATCAAGGAATCCGAACTCGCGCGCCATGCCGAAGCCCCCGATGGCGACGAGTTCATGCGGCGGGAATACTTCGGCCGCATCTGACCCTGACCATGATCACCCTGCACTTCATCCAGTCCCGCGCCGACGGCAGCACCGTCGACCACGCCGTGCCCGGCAAGCCCGGCGACACGCTGATGCACGCCGCCGCGGTGGCCGGCCTCGACGGCATCGCCGCCGACTGCGGCGGCCTCATGACCTGCGCCACCTGCCACGTCTACGTGCGCGAGCCCTGGGCCGCCGCGCTGAAGCCGCCGGAAGGCGAAGAACTCGGCTTCCTCGACTTCGTCGCCGCCGAGCGGCGCCCGAACAGCCGCCTGAGCTGCCAGATCACGCTGGCCGAGTCGCTCGACGGCCTCACCGTCGACCTGCCGGCCACGCAGTACTGAAGATGGACATGCGCGCGGTGGACACGCCCTACCTGCAGCTCACGGGCATCCGCAAGACCTTCGGCAGCGGCGACCGCCAGGTGGTGGCGCTGGGCCGCGTGGAGCTGACGGTGGCCGAAGGCGAGTTCCTCGCCATCGTCGGGCCGTCGGGCTGCGGCAAGAGCACGCTGCTGCAGATCGCGGCTGGCTTGGCGCTGCCCAGCGAAGGCACCGTGCGTTTCCGCGGCGCGCCGGTGACGGCGCCGCCGGAGGGCATCGTCTACCTGTTCCAGCAGTACGGCAAGTCGCTGCTGCCCTGGCGCACGGTGGCCGACAACGTGGCCTTCGCGATCGAGCACCGCCCCGGTATGACACGCGCCGCGGCGCGCGAGACGAGCCGCCGCTACCTGGCCATGGTGGGCCTGGCCGAGTTCGCCGACCGCTACCCCTGGCAGCTGTCGGGCGGCATGCAGCAGCGCGTGACGATCGCGCGCGCGCTCGCCGCCGAGCCGCGCGTGCTGCTGCTCGACGAACCCTTCAGCTCGGTCGACGCGCTGACGCGGCTGGAGCTGCACCAGCTGGTGCTCGAGCTCTGGGACAAGCACCGCTTCACCGCCGTGCTCGTCACGCACGACGTCGACGAGGCGGTGTATCTGGCCGACCGCATCGCCGTGCTGTCGGCGCGCCCGTCGGAAGTGGTGCAGGTGCTGGACACCGAACTGCCGCGCCCGCGCGACCCGCTGGCCACGCGCGAGCTGCCGCGCTTCCTGTCGCTGCGCCACGCCATCCTGCAGCGGCTGCTGGGGCGCGCATGAGGCGCACGCTGCGCTGGCACGACCCCGAGCGCTGGCTCGGACTGGCCACCGTGGCGGTGCTCGTCGGCCTGCTCGAAGCCGCCGTGCGCGCCGGCGCGGTGAACCGCGCGCTGGTGCCGGCGCCGAGCACGGTGGCGCAGAAGCTCGTGGCGCTGGTCGGTGCCGGCGAGGTGCTGCGGCCGCTGGGCGAGACGCTGGCGCTGCTGGCGCTGGCCTACGTGGGCGCCTGCGCCGTGGCGGTCGCGGTGGGGCTGCTGATGGGCCGCTTCGCGTGGGTGCACGGGCTGCTGGAGCCGCTGGTCGAGGTGCTGCGCCCGCTGCCCAAGCCGGCGCTGCTGCCGCCGCTGATCCTGTTCCTGGGCATCGGCGCGGAGATGAAGCTCACCATCATCGGCCTCGGCGTGTTCTTCCCGGTGCTCGTCAACACCGTGCAGGGCGTGCGCGGCACCGAGCCCGTGCTGCTGGACATGGCGCGCACCTTCGGCCACGGCCGCGCGCGCACGCTGCTCACGGTGGTGCTGCCGGCCGCGCTGCCGATGGTGCTGGCCGGCATGCGCGTGAGCCTGGGCCTGGGGCTCGTGCTCGTGGTCATCGCCGAGATGATGGCGGGCACCGGCGGCGTCGGCTATCTCATCCTGGACATGCAGCGCTCGTTCCGCGTGCCCGAGATGTACGCGTGGACCGTCATCCTGGCCGTGCTCGGCTGGGGCCTGAATGCCTTGTTCGTGCGCCTGGAAAGGCGCGTCACGCACTGGTCGCTCGCCACGCGCGAGTGACACGGTGCCCATCACCCCGAGGAGCTGTTCCATGTCGATCAAGAAACTGCTGGCTGCGGCCGTGACGGCGCTCGCGCTGCTGCCCGCGATGGCGCAGCCGGTGAAGCTGCGCGTGAGCACGATCCCCATCATCGACACCGCGCCGCTGCAGGTGGGCATCGCGAAAGGCTTCTTCGCCGCCGAAGGGCTGGAGATCGACACCACGCCCACCACCGGCGGCGCCGCCGGCCTGCCGGCGCTGGCGGCGGGCCAGGTGCAGATCACCTTCAGCAACATCATCAGCATCGTGCTCGGCGCCAAGCAGGGGCTGGGCTTCGAGGTCATCGCCGCCGGCAGCGGCACCGGCGACAAGCTGCCCGACCTGGCCGGCCTGGTGGCCAAGAAGGGCAGCACCATCAAGACCGGCAAGGACCTGGAAGGCAAGCGCGTGGCGGTGAACACGCGCAACAACATCATCTGGCTCTACGCCCGCGCCTGGGTGCAGGCGACCGGCGGCAACCCCGACGCGGTGACCTACCTCGAGGTGCCGTTCCCGCAGATGATCGACGCCGTCAAGGGCGACCGCGTCGACGCCGCCTTCGTCGTCGAGCCGTTCATGTCCTCGGGCCTGCAGAGCGACGCCGTCACGGTGGTCGGCTGGCCGTACAACACGGTGCAGAAGCGCATCCCGGTGGGCCAGTACGCGGCGACGAAGGACTACATCAAGCAGAACCCGCAGGTCATCGAGAAGTGGGTCCGGGCGTACAACAAGTCGGTCGACTGGTGCAATGCGAACGTGGGCAGCGAAGAGTGGCTGAAGATCGTCTCGGCCTACACGCGACTGCAGCCCGAGTTGCTGAAGACGCTGAGCCTGCCGCCCTACGAGAAGACGGTGGACCTCGCCGGCGTCGACCAGGTCGTCGAGCAGATGCGCAAGCACAAGATGATCGAAGGCCCGTTCGACGCGAAGGCGCTGTTCCACAAGACGGCGGTGAAGTGAGCGCCACGGTCGTCCGCGGGTCCATCGTCACGATGGACCCGGCGCGCCCGCGCGCCGAGGCGATGGCGGTGCGTGCGGGCCGCATCGTCGCCGTCGGCACGCTCGGCGAGGCGCGCGCCGCCGCGGGCGCCGGCGCGCGCGAGATCGCGTACGGCGAAGGCACCGTGGTGCCGGGGCTGATCGACACCCACAACCACATGCACTGGACGGGCATCGCGTCGCGCCTCGTCGACCTGTCGGGCGCGCGTTCGATCGCCGACCTCCAGGCCGCGATCCGCGACTGGGCGGCGCGCCACCCCGAGGCGCCGTGGGTCGTCAGCGGCAGCGGCTGGCACGTGGCCACGCTGGCCGAGCAGCGCTACCCCACACGGCAGGAGCTCGACGCCGCCTGCGCCGACCGGCCGGTCTACCTGCCGCGCGTGGGCCATGCCGCGGTGGCCAACACGCTGGCGCTGCAGCGCGCCGGCATCACCGCCGACACGCCCGACCCCGCCGGCGGCAAGATCGGCCGCGGCGCCGATGGCACGCCCGACGGCCTGCTGCTCGAGCCGCCGGCGTTCGAACCGCTGGCGCGCCTGATCCCGCCGCCCTCGGCCGCCGACCAGGAGGGCGCGCTGAAGGACATCCAGCAGCGCTATCACGCCGCCGGCCTCACCGGCATCATGGACCCCGGCGTGACGCCGGAGATGATGGCGCTGTACCAGCGCCTGTGGCGGCGCGGCGAGCTCAGCGTGCGCTCGGTGCTGATGCCGCTGGCCGATTCGAGCCGCCCGCTCGAAGAGACGCTGGCGCGCATCGAGAGCAGCGGCATGGCCAGCGGCTTCGGCGACGCGCGGCTCAAGCTCGGCGGCGTCAAGCTCTTCCTCGACGGCGGCGCGTCGCTCGGCACCGCGCTGATGCGCGAGCCCTACCCCGACGAGCGCTGCAACTGCGGCATCCAGGTGACGCCCACCGAATCGTTCCGCCGCATCGCCTGGGCCTGCGCGCGCAACGGCTGGTCGATGGGCGTGCACGTGGTGGGCGGCAAGGCGATCGACCTCGCGCTCGGGGTCTTCGAGGAAGTGAACCGCGAGATCCCGCTGCGCGACCTGCGCTTCTCGCTGATCCACGCCTACCTCTGGCCCGACGAACGCAACATCCGCCAGTGCGCCGAGATGGGCATCGCGGTCGCCACGCAGTGCAGCATGCAGTACACCTTCGGCCCGCTGCTGGTGAAGCGCTTCGGCAGCGTGCTGATGTCGCTGGCGACGCCGGTGCGCAGCTGGCTCGACGGCGGCGTGCGCGTGGCCGGCGGCAGCGATTCGCCGGTCACGCCCTACCCGCCGCTGCTCGGCCTGTGGCAGGCGCGCACGCGGCGCATCGCCGGCAGCACCGAGCCGATCGGCCGCCAGCAGGCCGTGAGCGGCGACGAAGCCCTCGCCATGCTGACGCGCGACGCCGCCTGGCTGTGCTTCTCCGAGCACGAGCGCGGCATGCTGAAGCCCGGCCTGCTGGCCGACTGGACCGTGCTGTCGGTCGACCCCGTGGCCTGCGAGCCCGACGCGCTGGAACACGCGCGCGTGCTCGCCACCGCGGTCGACGGCCAGGTGGTCCATGAAGCCTAGGGTTGCCGGCTTCCTGCTGCTGGCCGCGCTGCTGGGCCTCTGGCAGGTGTCGGCGCTGGCCTGGGTCAGCAGCACGAACTGGCCGCCCTTCACGCAGGTGCTGAAGGCGCTGGTCGAGGGGCTGCGCTCGGGCGAGCTGTTCCAGGTGTTCGGGTCCAGCCTGGCGCGCATGGCCGCCGGCTTCGCCATCGGCTCGGCCGCCGGCGTGGCGGTGGGCGTGGCGATGGCGCGTTCGCGCTGGGTGAACGCGGCGCTCGACACGCTGATCGAACTGCTGCGGCCGATTCCCGTGCCGGCGCTGGTGCCGCCGCTGATCCTGCTGCTGGGGCTGGACAACGCGATGAAGGTCACCGTCGTCGCGTTCTCGGTCTTCTTCCCGGTGCTGATCAACACCGCCGCCGGCGTGCGCGCGGTGGAGCCGGTGGCGCTGGACGTGGCACGCACCTTCGGCAGCGGCACGCGGCGCACGCTGTGGGCCGTGGTGCTGCCGGCGTCGCTGCCGTACATCATGGCCGGGCTGCGCGTGAGCCTGGCGCTGGCGCTCATCGTGACCGTGGTGGCGGAGATGATCGCCGGCTCGGCCGGGCTGGGCTTCCACCTGATGACGATGCAGTACGCGATGCGCGCCGCCGACATGTACGCCGCGATCCTGCTGCTGGCCGTGGTGGGCTATGCGCTGAACCGCGCGATGCTCGCGGTGGAGCGCCGCGTGCTGCACTGGTACCAGCGCGGGGAGGCCGAATGAGCGACCTGCAGACCTGGCGCATCGGCAGCGCCAGCGTGACGCGCATCGAGGAACAGCTGGGCCCGGGCAGCTTTCCGCCCGAGCAGTACTTCAGCGGCTTCGAGCCCGAGGTGCTGGAGCGCCACCTGCCCTGGCTGGTGCCGCACCACGACGTGCCAGCGACGCGCGCGCTCATCACCAGCGTGCATTCGTGGCTCATCCGCACGCCGCGCCACACGGTGCTGCTGGACTGCTGTTCGGGCAACCACAAGGACCGCCACTGGTGGCCGCGCTTCCACATGCTGGACTCGCCGTTCCTGCAGCGCCTGGCCGCCGCCGGCGTGGCGCCGGAGCAGGTGGACATCGTGCTGTGCACGCACCTGCACGCCGACCACATCGGCTGGAACACGCGCCTGGAGAACGGCCGCTGGGTGCCCACCTTCCCGAACGCGCGCTACCTGTTCGGCCGCACCGAGTGCGAGCACTGGAACCCGGCCCTGCACCCGGAGAGCGACGACCCGCACCGGCGCATCGCCTGGGCCGACAGCGTGCTGCCGGTGCTGGAAGCGGGCCAGGCCGAACTCGTCGACACGCCCTACGCCATCGACGACACGCTCACCGTCGAGGCCGCGCCCGGCCACACGCCGGGCCACGTGCTGCTGAAGCTGCACACGCCGGGCGGCGGCGCGGTCTTTTGCGGCGACGTGATGCACCACCCGCTGCAGGTGGTGGCGCCGCACTGGAACAGCCAGTTCTGCCAGCGCCCGGACGAAGCGCGCGCCACGCGGCGGCGCGTGCTCGAGCACTGCGCCGAACACGGCGCGCTGCTGCTGCCCACGCACTTCGGCGCGCCGCATGTCGCGCGCGTCCACGGCGTGGGCGAAGTGCCGGAGTTCGTGCCGCCGCTGGGCGGCTGACGGCACGCCCGTCCCAGCATGCGGGAGGCGCCGCCGGCGCGGGCGCACCGGCGGGCGCCGGCCGCGCGATGATGGGCGCGCCTCCACGAACCCGCACCGCCATGGCCGTCGAATCGAACATCGTCTCCTACGCGCAGGTCGCCGAGGGCGCCCGCACCGCCGCCGAGAGCGGCGACCGCATCGCCGCGATCCAGCTGTCGCTCGTCTTCCTGCCGCTGGCCACGCCGGTCAGCGACGCCAAGGTGCTCACCGGGCGCCAGAAGCCGCTGACCGAGATCGCCTTCATCTTCGCGGAGATCACCTCGCGCGACGGCCACCGCGGCATCGGCTTCGGATATTCCAAGCGCGCCGGCGGCCCGGGGATCTACGCGCACGCGAAGGAACTGGCGCCCAACCTCATCGGCGAGGATCCGGCCGACATCCAGCGCCTGTTCACGAAGCTGCTGTGGGCCGGCGCGAGCATGGGCCGCGCGGGCCTGACGACGCAGGCGATCGCGCCCTTCGACATCGCGCTGTGGGACCTGAAGGCGCGCCGCGCCGGCCTGCCGCTGGCCAAGCTGCTGGGCGCGCAGCGCGACTCGGTGCAGTGCTACAACACCTCGGGCGGCTACCTGCACACGCCGCTGGAGCAGGTGCTGAAGAACGTCGAGATCTCGCGCGCCAGCGGCATCGGCGGCATCAAGCTGAAGGTGGGCCAGCCCGACCTGAAGATCGACATCGAGCGTGTCGGCGCGGTGCGCAAGCTGCTGGGCGACGACTTCCCGCTGATGGTCGACGCCAACCAGCAATGGGACCGCCAGCAGGCCACGCGCGCCTGCCGCCTGCTCGAACCTTTCGACCTCACCTGGATCGAGGAGCCGCTGGACGCGCACGACTTCGAAGGCCACGGCCTGCTCGCCGACCGCTTCGACACCGCCATCGCCACCGGCGAGATGCTGACCTGCTTCGACGAGCACGCGCAGCTGATCATGGCCGGCACCGATTTCACCCAGCCCGACGCGCCGCGTGTCGGCGGCATCACGCCGTTCCTGAAGATCATGGCGCTGGGCGAGTTCAAGCAGCGCAAGCTGGCGCCGCACTTCGCGATGGAGATCCACCTGCACCTGGCGGCCGCCTACGGCCTGGAGCCCTGGCTGGAGCACTTCGAGTGGCTCGGCCCGCTGTTCAACGAGCAACTGCAGCTGAAGGACGGCCGCATGTGGGTGTCCGACCGGCCGGGCCTGGCCTTCAGCCTCAGCGAACAGGCGCGCCGCTGGACGGCGGAGACGGCGGCTTTCGGCGCCGCGCCCTAGGCGTCAGCGGGCCGCGCGCCAGCGGCGCTCGGCGTCGTCCCACGTGGCCAGAGGCGGCAGGTCGGGCACCCAGGCCAGGCCGGACCTGCCGTCCGACGACGCCGCATCGGGCGTGACCAGCACGTCCAGCAAGGCCGGCAGTGCGTCGCGCAACGCCGCGACCAGGCGGTTGGGGTGCATCAGGCCGTCGCGGCCCGCTGCGGCCTGCGCCATCGAGGTCACCCGCTTATCGGCGCGGGCCAGGCGCGGTCGGTCGCGGCGGCGCGGCTGCAACGCAGGGACGCGAAGTCCACCCCTCAAGCTGCGGCGCGCTGCGGAAAAGAAAAACGGGTCAGGTGCCTGAGCATCTGACCCGTTGTTCTAGAACGTGCTTGTTCTGGTGCGGCTGGCAGGATTCGAACCCACGACCCCTTGGTTCGTAGGCAAAATGGATGTTGTTTTTTGTCGACTCATGACGTCCATTCAAAAACTAGAATCCTTATAAATCAACAGCTTACAGAATTTCGTCGTCCACCGAAGTCTTCCGAAATACACTGACAGCCATCGAGTTGTAGGCTTTTTGTAGGCTTCGGAAACCGCCCAATCCGCCGAGGCTGCCTGACGCCAAGGGGTCGGACGTGAAGATCACCAGCAAGCACATGGACTCCAATCCCACGGACACCGATCAGTGGTTCGTGGAGTCCGGCCAGCGCGGCGAAGGCACCTTCCTAGGTCGAATCACGCCCAGCGGGAACAAGCTCTTCTACTTCCGATACACCGGGCCGGACCGGGCCCAGGTCAGGCTGAGTATCGGCTTCTACGCCAAGCTAGGCTCCTCGGGTGGACTGACCGTCGCGGCCGCCCGCGCTGTCGCACTCGAGTGGGCGACGCTGTACAAGTCGGGCGTCCGCGACCTCCGCAAGCATTTTGCCGATGTTGAAGCCGCCAGGATCGCTGCTGGCGAAACTGCGGCCCGCGATGCCGAGGTCCAGGCGCAGAAAGCCGACCTCGAGCGCCAGCGACGGCTGACGGTCAAGCAGGTGTTCGAGCGGTGGGCGTCGACGGACCTTGCACCCCGCATGGGTGGCGACGGCAAGCGGATCGGGCGCAAGGACGGCGGCCAGTACGTGCGCGAGCAGTTCGAGCGTCGGGTCTTTTCCCGCCTTGGAGAGGCCGCCATCGTCGACGTGAGGAAGGCCGACGTGCTCGCGATCCTGGATGCCGTCAAGGGCGAGGGCAAGCTGCGGACGGCCAACGTGCTGCTGGCCGAGATGAAGCAGATGTTCAGGTTCGCCGCCGAGCGCGAGATCATCGAGCACAGCCCGATCGAACTGCTCCAGAAGAAGAAGATCGGCGGCAAGGACGTCAAGCGAGACCGGGTCCTGTCCATCGTCGAGTTGGCTGACTTGGTCACCCAGCTCCCGTCGGCGAACCTCCACAAACGGACGGTGCTGGGCCTCTGGCTGATCCTCTCGACCGGGTGCCGGGTCGGCGAACTGATGGGTGCGGTTTGGGCAGATGCGAAGCCGAACCAGCGGGTTCTGCAACAGGCCGTTGACGCCCACAACGTCGCCCAGAAGTCCGGCGCCGTGCACCTAGGATTCGTGGACGAAGAAGCATGCACTTGGTACCTGCCAACGACGAAGAACCAGCGCGAGCACACGATCCACCTGAGCAAGTTCGCGCTGACGCAGTTCGCCGAACTGCGCAAACTGCGGGAAGCAGACCCGGTCACCCGAAAGCCACTGGCCTGGGTATTCCCGAACTCGCACGGAACAGGACCGGTCTGCGTCAAGTCGTTCGGGAAGCAATTGGCAGACCGGCAGCGGCAGGAAGACGAGCGTCTGGCAAACCGCACTAAGGCAGTGAGTTCCCTTGCACTCAAGGGTGGACGGTGGACGGCGCACGACCTTCGCCGCACGGCATCGACCGTCATGAGCCAGCTCGGCATCTCGGACGACGTCATCAACGAGTGCCTGAACCACATCAAGCAAGGTATGAGCGGCATCTACATCCAGGATCG
>CAUJHQ010000020.1 GCA_963204815.1 Pseudomonadota bacterium
TCGGCGATCGCCGCCGAGGTCACGCCCAGGTCGGCGGCGCGCGCGAAGTCGGGCCGCACGACGAGCTCGGGCCGCACCAGGCTCGCGCTGCTGTTCACGGCGCCGATGCCCGGCAGGCCGCGCAGTTCGCGCTGCACCACCTGCGCGTGTTCGGCGAGCACGCGCGCGTCCTCGCCCGACAGCGACAGCACGTACTTCTCGGCCGACCCGCCGAAGCCGACCTTCACGCGCGCGCCGGCCAGCGGCGCCAGCGCCTCGCGCAGCTGGCCCTCGACGGCCTGCTTGCTGAGGCCGCCGCGTTCGCCGCGCGGCGTCATGTTGATCGTCAGCGTGGCCTGCGTCACCTCGGGCGGGCCGCCGCCGGCGAAGGGGTCGCTGCCGGTGGCGCCGCCACCGACCGCGGTGTAGACCAGCTTCACGTGCGGGTTCTTCGCCACCAGCGCGCGCGCCTCCTCGGCCTTGGCCACCGTCTCCTCGAGCCGGGTGCCAGGCGGCAGCGTCAGCGACACCTGGGTTTGGCTCAGGTCGTCGGGGGGGATGAAGCCGGTGGGCAGCAGGCCGGCGAGGCCGAAGCTGCCGAAGAAGAACACCGCCGTCGCCACCAGCGTGAGCACGCGGTGCTTCAGGCACCACGCCGCCCAGCGGCCGTAGACCTTCAGCCAGCGCGGCTCGTGGTGTTCCTTCTTCGGCGGCTTCAGGATGTAGGCCGCCATCATCGGCGTCAGCATGCGCGCGACGACGAGCGAGAAGAAGACCGCGATCGCCGCCGTCCAGCCGAACTGCACGAAGAACTTGCCCGGCACGCCGCTCATGAACGCGGTCGGCAGGAACACCGCGATCAGCGTGAAGGTGGTCGCGATGACCGCCAGGCCGATCTCGTCGGCCGCCTCCATCGCCGCCTGCATCGGCGTCTTGCCCATGCGCAGGTGGCGCATGATGTTCTCGATCTCGACGATGGCGTCGTCGACGAGGATGCCGACCACCAGCGACAGGCTCAGCAGCGTGACGACGTTGATCGTGAAGCCGAACACGTAGTGCATGACCGCGAACGCCGGGATCACCGACAGCGGCAGCGCGGTGGCCGCCACCAGCGTGGCGCGCCAGTCGCGCAGGAACAGCCATACCACCAGCACCGCGAGCGCGGCGCCTTCGTACAGAAGGTACATCGAGCCGGTGTAGTTCTCGGACACCGGATCGACGAAGTTGAAGGCCTCGGTGACGACGACATCCGGCCGCTCGGCCTTCAGGCGGGCGAGCGCGGCACGCACGCCATCCTGCACCTCGACCTCGCCGGCGCCGAGCGAGCGCACGACCTCGAAGGCGACCACCGGCTTGCCGTCCAGCAGTGCGGCGCTGCGCGGCTCGGCCACGGTGTCGACCACCTTCGCCACCTGGTCCAGGCGCAGCCGTCGGCCGTCGGACAGCGCCACCTCCAGCTGCGCCAGTTCGGCCGCCGTCTGCACGGTGGCCAGCGTGCGCACCGACTGCTGCGCGCCGCCGACGTCGGCACGCCCGCCCGACGCCTCCTGCTGCACCTGGCGCAGCTGGCGCGAGAGGTCGGCCGCGGTGGCGTTCAGGGCCAGCAGCTTGGCCGGGTCCAGCTCGATGCGCACCTCGCGGTTGACGCCGCCGACGCGGTTCACCGCGCCGACGCCGCGCACCGCGATCAGGCGCTTGGTGATGTCGTTGTCCACGAACCAGCTCAAGCCCTCGTCGTCCATGCGCGACGAGGCCACCGTGTACGTGAGCACCGGCGTGCCCGACAGGTTGAGCTTGCTGATGACGGGGTCGCGCATCTCGGCCGGCAGGTCCGAGCGGATGCGCGAGACGGCGTCGCGCACGTCGTCCACCGCCTCCTGCGTGGGCTTCTCGAGGCGGAACTCGACCATCACGCTGGCGCTGCCGTCCTGCACCGTCGAGTAGATGTGCTTCACGCCCTGCAGCGTGGCCACCGAGTTCTCGATCTTGCGCACGACTTCGGTCTCCAGCTGCGCCGGCGCGGCGCCGGGCAGGCTGGCCGCGATCGACACGGTGGGCAGGTCGATGTCGGGGAAGTTCTGGATCTTCATGCGCTGGAAGCCCATCAGGCCCACCAGCGTGAGCATGATGAAGAGCAGCAGCGCGGGAATCGGGTTCTTGATCGACCAGGCGGAGACGTTCATCGCGCGCCCCTCACTTGGCCGCGGCGACGCGCGGCGCGTCGCCGATGCGCACGGTGTCGCCATCGGCGAGGAAGGCGCCGCCGCTCGCGACGAAGCGCGCGTTGGCCTCGAGCGGGCTCGTGATCTCGATGCGGTCGCCGCTGCGGCGGCCGGTGCTCACCTTCAGCTGGCGCACCTTGTTGTCCGCACCGACGGCGAAGACCCACGCGAAGCCGTCCTTCAGCAGCACCGCGCCCTGCGGCAGCGTCACGGCGGCGGCGCCGCCGAGCTCGAACTCGCCGCGCGCGAACATGCCGGCCTTGGCCGCCGCGCCGACCGGCAGGTCGACGTAGACGAGGCCGTTGCGCGTGGCCGCGTCGACCGTCGGCGCCACCATGCGGACCTTGCCGACGATGGGCGCGCCGCCGGCCGGCGTGACCTTCGCCATCAGGCCGGGCTTGAGGCTCGCCAGCTCGGACGCCGGCACCTCGGCGCGCCATTCGAGGCGGCTCTGGCGGATCAGGCGGAACAGCTCCTGCCCGGCCGGCACCACCGCGCCGACGGTGGCGCTGCGCGCCGAGATGACGCCGCTGTCGGGCGCCAGCACCTGGCTCTGCGCCAGGCGCAGTTCCTGCACGCGCGCGGCGGCACGCTGCGCTTCCAGCCGCGCCTGCGCGGTGCGCTCGGCGGTGAGGTACTGGTTGATCTGCTGCGCGCTCAAGGCGCCGCTGGCCTGCAGTTCGCGCGCGCGCTGGGCGTTCGCGGCGGCCTCGGCGGCGGTGGCCTCCGCCTCGGCGACGGCGGCCTTCGTCTGCGCGAGGTCGGCGCGCGCGAGGTCGGCGGCGAAGGTCGCGAGCACCTGGCCGCGCTTGACGGCGTCGCCCACGTTCACCAGCACTTCGGCGATGCGCCAGCCGTTGCCTTCGGCGCCGACGCTCGCTTCCTGCCAGGCGGCGATGCTGCCGTTGGCGGCCACCGTGAGCGGCAACGTGCCGCGCTGCGCGGTCACCACGTTGACGGTGAGCGCCGCCTTCGCGGCGGGTGCGGCCGGTGCGGCGGGCGGCGGGTCGGCGGCGCGCACGGCGAGGCTGGTGGCGGCGGCAGCCGCCAGCACGGCGGCGGCGGCCGCGATGGCGCGGCCCGGTTTCTCGATCTTCATTCGGACTCCCTCGTGAGGTGCTCTACATGCCGGCCAGCCGGTCGGTCGACCAGCCGCCACCCAGCGCCCGGGTCAGGTCGATCCCGGCGACGAGTCGTTCGCGTTCCAGCTCGATCAGCGCCGCGCGCGCGGCGGCGGCGCTGCGGCGCGCGTCTTCCAGCTCGAAAAGGCTGGCGACGCCGCCCTTCCAGCGCGCCTCGGTGGCGCGCAGCGAGGCTTCGAAGTTGTCGGCGGCGAGGCGCGCGTCGTCGGCGCGCGAGGCGGCGCTCTGCAGGCGCACGAGCGCGTCTTCCACCTCACGCACCGCGTTGCGCAATGCCGCCTGCAGCTGCAGCACGGCGTCGTCGTAGGCGGCGCGCGCGGCGGCCAGGTCGGCGGCGCGGCGGCCCCCATCGAACAGCGGCACCGACAGCGTCAGCGGGCCGATCGCGAAGGTGGTGGCCGAGAACGACAGGTCGCTGGTGCGCACGCGCATCGCGCCCACGCTGCCCGCCAGGCTGAGCTGCGGCCAGCGCGCGGCGTCGCGCTGCATGCGGTCGGCGGCGGCGGCAGCCACCGCCTGCGCGGCGGCGCTGAGGTCGGGCCGCTGCTGCAGCAGCGCCGCCGGCAGCCCGTCCACCGCCGTCGGCGCGCCCTGCGGCAGGCGCGCGGTGGCGGCGGCCAGGCGCTGGCGCAGCGCCGGCTCGTCGATCGCCGTCAGCGCGACGAGCGACTTGACGAGCTGCTCGCAGGCGGCCGCCTGCTGCGTCGCCAGCGCCCGCCCCTGCGCGGCGCTGGCGCGTGCCAGCGCGGCATCGGCCGGCGCGCGGAAGCCCGCCTTCGCGGCGGCTTCGGTGAGGCGCGCGGTCTCGGCGCGCGAGGCGCTATCGACCTGGGCGACGTCGCGCTGGGCTTCGCAGGCGCGCAGCGCGACGTAGCCGGTGGCGGTCTCGGCGGCAACGACCAGGCGCACGGCGTCGCGCGTGGCCAGCGCGCCGGTCAGGCGCGCCTGCGCGGCGTCGCGGCCGGCACGGCCGGCGCCGAAGAGGTCGAGCTCCCAGCCGGCCTGCACGCCGGCCGACAGGCTGGTGGCGATCGGCGTCGTCGGGTCGTTGCGGCCGTGCACCGCGCTCGCGCTGGCGTCGGCGCGCGGGCCCAGCGCGGCCGCCGCGGCGGTGCGCGCGGCGCGCGCCTGGGCGATCCGGCTGGCAGCGGCGGAGACGTCGGCGCTGGCGGCCTGCGCGGTGTCGATCAACGCCGGCAGCAGCGGGTCGTCGAAGCGCGTCCAGCCGGGCGCGCCGGCACCGGCCGGCAGCGGCGCCTGCCAGGCCGACGGCGCGGCCGGCAGCGGTGCCGGCGACTCGGGCGCGACGGCGCAGCCGCCGGCCAGCGCGGCGGCGAGCAGCGCGAAGGGAAGGCGCGTCATGCGGCAGGCTCCTCGCCGGCGCGGTGCCGGCGTTCGGCTTCGACCATCGCGACCGCGCTGCGCACCAGCAGGCGCGACCAGCGGTCGAAGCTCTCGGGTTGGCGGTAGAGGCCGGGCGCGAGCTGCTCGGTGACGTCGCAGGCCACGTGCTGGTGCACGCCCAGGCTGGACACGCAGATCGCCAGCCGCTGCAGGTCTTCGTCGGGCGCGGCCAGGCCCAGGTGGCGCTGCAGCAGCGCGACCAGTGCGTCGTGCATCGGGCGGATGACCTGCTGCACCTCTTCTTCCCACAGGCCCGTGGGCTCGACCATCTCGCGCACGTGCAGCTTCAGGCACTGGCGCGCCAGGTCGCCGTGGCGCATGGGTTCCAGGAAGCCGGCGTAGAAGACGGCCAGCGCGCGCGCCAGCGGCAGCGTGGCGTCGGCGAAGCCGGCGATGGCGTCGGCCGGCATGCCCTGCGGTTCCATGAAGGCGGCGCGGTACAGGCCGGCCTTGTCGCCAAAGTAGTAGCTGATGGCGGCGATGTTGACGCCGGCGGCCTCGGCCAGTTCGCGCGTCGAGGTCTTCGCGTAGCCCTGCTCGGCAAACAGGCGCAGCGCCGCCAGAAGCAACCGCTGACGTGAGTCCTCGCCATCCTTGCGGACGGCGCGGGCGTGAGGCTTCACGTTGGCGGGCGGGTACACCATGCGGCCGACTTTAGCCGCGTATTCAAACGTTTGATTGAGAAGGGTTTTCCCGCGCCGCCAGCGCGGGGGGCGTCAGAACAGCTCGACGTCGCCGCGACGTGTGGCGTCGGTCAGCGCGCCGGCGGCCACCAGCACGGCGTGGCTGGCCACGCGGTTGCGGCCGTTCTGCTTGGCGTGGTAGACGGCGCGGTCGGCGCGCTCGAAGGCGCTCGTCGGCGTGTCGTCGGGCCGCACGCCGGTGTAGCCGATGCTCACCGTGATGCGGCCGACCCGCGGGAAGGCGTAGCCCTCGACGTTGGTGCGCAGGCGCTCGAAGGCGCTGCCGACGGCGTCGGCCGGCGCGCCGCGCATCAGCACCACGAACTCCTCGCCACCGAAGCGGTAGAGGTGGTCCTGGTGGCGGAAGCTGCTGCGCATCAGGCGCGACAGCAGCAGCAGGACTTCGTCGCCGATCAGGTGGCCGTGGCCGTCGTTGACGCGCTTGAAGTGGTCGATGTCGATCACGCCCAGCCAGCAGGCCGCCGCATCGGCGGCGCGGCGGCGCGCGTCGGCGGCGCGGTCGGCGCCGGGCACCGGCGGCGCAGCGGCCACGCGCAGGAACGAGTCTTCGAAGGTCTTGCGGTTGAGCAGGCCGGTGAGCGTGTCGCGCTCGCTGTAGTCGAGCAGGCCCTGGAAGTTGCGGTAGATGCGCAGGATGCTCATCACCAGGCGCTGGTCGCGTTCGTCGAGCGGTGCATCGCTCTCGACCTCCATCACGCCCAGGCTCTCGCGATCGGTGGCGACCGGGAACAGCGTCAGGTGCACCGGTCCCGGCAGTTGCACGATGCTCTGCCGTCGAAAGGCATCGAGCCGCGCCGGATGCTCGTGGTGGGCGGGCAGGCTCTCGAGATCGACCCAGCCCGGGTCGGCCCGGGCCGCCAGCTCGCCGGCCTGCAGCCTTGCGCGCGTCAGCCAGCGCTCGTGGCCGGCCTCGCCGACACTGCGGTAGATGGCCACCGCGCGCGGGCGCAGCAGGTCGCGCAAGGCGCTGACCAGCGTCACGTCGAGCAGTTCCCGGTCGCGGAAGCCGGTCAGTTCGGCCAGATGGTCGACGAGTTCGGCCATGGCCGTGCCGGCCTCAGGCCGTGGTGACCGCGGCCGTGTAGCGACCGATCAGCGCGAGCAGGTCTTCTTCCGAGTACGGCTTGCCGAGGTAGTGGTCGACACCCAGCTCGGCGGCATAGTCGCGGTGCTTCTGGGCGATGCGCGAAGTGATCATGATCACCGGCAGATCGCGCAGGCGAGCATCGCCACGGATGTTGCGCACCAGGTCGAAACCGTCCATGCGCGGCATCTCGATGTCCGACAGCACGATGCTCGGCCGCTCTTCGGCCAGGCGCTCGAGTGCGTCCATGCCGTCCTTGGCGAGCACCACGCGGTAGCCCTCGCGCACCAGCAGGCGCTGCGTGACGCGGCGCACGGTGAGCGAATCGTCGACCACCAGCACCAGCGGCGCCGCAGCCACCTGAGGCTCCTGCGCGACCTGCGGCATCGCCGGTGCGCCCCCGCGCAGCGCGTTGAGCGCCGCCACGGTGGCTGCACGCGCCGCATCGCCATACAACGTGGCCAGCGCCACCGGGTTGTAGATCAGCGCCACGGCACCGGAGGCGAGCAGCGTCATGCCGGCCAGACCGGGCAGGCGCGACAGCTGCGGCCCGAGGTTCTTGACCACCACTTCCTGGTTGCCCAGCACTTCGTCGAC
>CAUJHQ010000021.1 GCA_963204815.1 Pseudomonadota bacterium
GGACGCAGCAGGTCAACGCGGCGGCAGGAGCCGCAGGTGCACAGCGTCGACAGCGGCCGGGCCGGTCGACACCCGCCAGGATCCGACACCCCGTTCGGCCAGCAGGTTACGCAGGGTGGCCAGACGCACCGGCGCGGCGGGCCCGGGTGCGCCCGTCTGCAGCCGGGCCGCGGGTTGCCGCCTGAGGCTTTGGGACAACTTGTCGAGCACCGCCAGCAATGGACGCTTCGGCTGCTCTGATTCGAACGCATGCCTCATGGGCACCACCACCAGGATGCTGCCGCCACCTTCCTCGGTCACGGCGACCGGCGTGCCTGCGAAGAGCTCGTTCAGCCAACGGGCCTCGGCCTGGAGCGGGCCGGGTGGCGTCGACGGGCGCGGGGACGGGCTGGCCGCAGACACCACGGCCGGCGAGTCGCCCCCCGTCGTCGCAGGCGTGGCAGCGCAGCCGGCCAGGGCGGCCAGGCAGGCGAGACACAGCCAGTGGATGGGTCGCATGCTGCATTGCACCCGCTGACGCGGTCCTGCCGACGCGCAGCGTGTAACCGTCGTCAGCAGTTGTAGTGCCGCCGGACGCGTAAAATCATCCTCTCTTCCGAGGAGCGTTGCGACGAGGGCTACCGGCCCCCGCCAGGCTCGGAACGAACGGGCCGCCCGGCGTGGCCCGAAGCAACGGCGCTCACCCGGCTGCTGCCCGGCTGCCACGGGTGGGCCGTGGAGGGGGTGCACCGGTTGCAGTTCCGCTGACCGACCCGCGCCCGCCATGACCGACCCCGCTGCCCTCCCCGCGACCACTCCGCCGCCGATGCGCCTGTCGGGGCTGGAACCCGTCACGCTTGCCGCTGGCTCGCTGTTTGTGAACGTCGGTGAGCGCACCAACGTCACGGGTTCCAAGGCGTTTGCCAAGATGATTCTGGCCGGCGACTACGAGAAGGCGCTGTCCGTGGCCCGCCAGCAGGTGGAGAACGGCGCCCAGATCATCGACATCAACATGGACGAGGCCATGTTGGACAGCCAGGCCGCGATGGTCAGGTTCCTCAACCTGATCGCCGGTGAGCCCGAGATCGCCCGTGTGCCGATCATGGTGGATTCGTCCAAGTGGAGCGTGATCGAGGCCGGCCTGCAGTGCATCCAGGGCAAGGGCATCGTCAACTCGATCTCGATGAAGGAGGGCGAGGATGCGTTCCGCCGCCAGGCGCGGCTCGTGCGCCGCTACGGCGCGGCGGCCGTGGTGATGGCCTTCGACGAGCAGGGCCAGGCCGACACGGTGGCGCGCAAGATCGAGATCTGCGCGCGTGCCTACCGCATCCTCGTCGACGAGGTCGGCTTCGCGCCCGAGGACATCATCTTCGACCCCAACATCTTCGCCATCGCCACCGGCATCGAGGAGCACAACAACTACGCCGTCGACTTCATCGAGGCGACGCGCTGGATCAAGGCCAACCTGCCGGGCGCGCGCGTGTCCGGCGGCGTCAGCAACGTGAGCTTCAGCTTCCGCGGCAACGACCCGGTGCGCGAGGCCATCCACACCGTGTTCCTGTACCACGCGATCCGGGCCGGCCTGGACATGGGCATCGTCAACGCCGGCATGGTGGGCGTCTACGACGAGCTCGAGCCGGTGCTGCGCGAGCGTGTGGAAGACGTGGTGCTGAACCGCCGCCCCGACGCCGGCGAACGGCTGGTCGAGATCGCCGAGAACGCCAAGGGCGCCGCCAAGGACGAGAGCACGCGCCTGGCCTGGCGCGCCGCACCGGTGGAAGACCGCCTGAGCCACGCGCTGGTGCACGGCATCACCGAGTTCATCACCGTCGACACCGAAGAAGCCTGGCAGGCGATCCAGCGCAAGGGCGGGCGCCCGCTGCACGTCATCGAAGGGCCGCTGATGGCCGGCATGAACATCGTCGGCGACCTCTTCGGCCAGGGCAAGATGTTCCTGCCGCAGGTGGTGAAGAGCGCGCGCGTGATGAAGCAGGCGGTGGCCCACCTGCTGCCCTACATCGAAGCCGAGAAGAAGGCGCTGCAGGACGCCGGTGGCGACGTCAAGCCGAAGGGCAAGATCGTCATCGCCACCGTGAAGGGCGACGTGCACGACATCGGCAAGAACATCGTCACCGTCGTGCTCCAGTGCAACAACTTCGAGGTCGTCAACATGGGCGTGATGGTCCCGTGCCAGGACATCCTCGCGAAGGCGCGCGTCGAGGGCGCGGACATCATCGGCCTGTCGGGCCTGATCACGCCCAGCCTCGAAGAGATGCAGCACGTGGCCGCCGAGATGCAGCGCGACGACTGGTTCCGCGTGAAGAAGATCCCGCTGCTGATCGGCGGCGCCACCACCAGCCGCGTGCACACCGCGGTGAAGATCGCGCCGCACTACGAAGGCCCGGTGGTCTACGTGCCCGACGCCTCGCGCAGCGTCGGCGTCTGCGCCGACCTGCTGTCCGACGAGCGCGCCGCGAAGTTCATCGGCGAGCTCGAAGCCGACTACGAGCGCGTGCGCCAGCTGCACGCGAACAAGAAGGTGGCCAAGCTGGTGCCGCTGGCGCAGGCGCGCGCCAACAAGACGCCGGTCGACTGGGCCGCCTACACGCCGCCGGCGCCGAAGTTCACCGGCCGCCGCGTGTTCCGCAACTACGACCTCGCCGAACTCGCCGCCTGCATCGACTGGGGCCCGTTCTTCCAGACCTGGGACCTCGCCGGCCGCTTCCCCGACATCCTGCGCGACGAGGTGGTCGGCCACGAGGCGCAGCGCGTCTTCAGCGACGGCAAGCGGCTCTTGCAGCGCGCCATCGAAGGGCGCTGGCTCACCGCCAACGGCGTCATCGCGCTGCTGCCGGCGAACACGGTGGACGACGACACCATCGAGATCTACACCGACGAGAGCCGCCGCGAGGTGGCGCTGCGCTGGAGCCCGCTGCGCCTGCAGACCGAGCGGCCGGTGGTCGAAGGCGTGGCGCGCCCGAACCGCTGCCTGGCCGACTGGATCGCGCCGCGCGACGCCAAGCCCGACTGGATCGGCCTCTTCGCCGTCACCGCCGGCCTGGGCGTCGAGAAGAAGGAGCGCCAGTTCCTGGCCGACCACGACGACTACTCGGCCATCATGCTGAAGGCGCTGGCCGACCGCCTGGCCGAGGCCTTCGCCGAGCGCCTGCACCAGCGCGTGCGCACCGAGTTCTGGGGCTACGCGGCCGACGAAGCGCTGTCGAACGAACAGATCATCGCCGAGCAGTACCGCGGCATCCGCCCCGCCCCCGGCTACCCGGCCTGCCCGGACCACAGCGTCAAGCGCGCCATGTTCGCGCAGCTGCAGGCGGTGGACATCGACATGGGCCTCACCGAGAGCCTGGCGATGACACCGGCGGCCAGCGTCAGCGGCTTCTACATGGCGCACCCGGACGCGCGCTACTTCAACGTCGGCCGCATCGGCGAAGACCAGCTGCACGACTGGGCGGCGCGCCAGGCGATCGAGCTCGACGCTGCCAGCCGGCTGCTCGCGCCGGTGCTCGAATAGTCAAGAGTCGTGAGCGGCCGTAAGGCTGGCGCGACATGTGACTTGATTGGCAATGCGCGGCACCCGGCCGCGCCAAGAATCGGCCCCTGTCCGAAGCGGGAGGCCCTGTCTTGAGAACCCCACGAACGCTGGCGGCCACGGTGCGCCGTCTGCTGCCCTGGCTGGCCGCCGCCGTGCTCGCCGCCTGCGGCGGCAGCAATTCCGGCGAACCCGCCGCCGCGCCCGAGACGCCGGCCACGCGCGACGAAGCCGCGCGCTTCCTCACGCAGGCCAGCTTCGGCCCCACCGAGGCCGACATCGACCGCGTGATGGCCGTCGGCTACCGCGCCTGGATCGACGAGCAGCTGGCGCTGCCCGCCACCTCGCACCGCGCCACCTGGGAGGCCACCGACACGGCGCTGAAGGCCACCGGCAGCGCCGCCGGCCAGGACCAGGTCTTCGAGACGTTCTGGAAGCAGGCCGTCACCGGCCCCGACCAGTTGCGCCAGCGCGTGGCCTTCGCGCTGTCGCAGATCTTCGTGATCTCGATGGTCGACGGCAACGTCGGCGACAACCCGCGCGCCGTCGCGGCCTGGATGGACATGCTCGGCAGCGATGGCCTGGGCACCTACCGGCAGCTGCTGGAGTCGGTGTCGCGCCACCCGATGATGGGCTACTACCTTTCGCACCTGCGCAACCAGAAGGCCGATGCACGCACCGGCCGGGTGCCCGACGAAAACTACGCGCGCGAAGTGATGCAGCTGTTCTCCGTCGGCCTCGTCGAGCTCAACGAGGACGGCAGCGCGAAGGGCGGCGACACCTACACGCCGGCCGACATCGCCGGCCTCGCGAAGGTGTTCACCGGCTGGAGCTGGTCGTGCCCCGACTGGCCCGACAACGGCTGCTTCTTCAACGGCCAGGTCTCCGGCGTGAGCGACCCCGACCGCAGCTTCAAGCCGATGCTGGGCTACGCGCAGTACCACAGCACCGAGGCCAAGACCTTCCTGGGCACGACCATCGCCGCGCAGACCTCGTCCGACCCCGCGGGCAGCCTGGCGGCGGCGCTCGATGCCATCGCGGCGCACCCCAACGTCGGGCCCTTCATCGGCCGCCAGCTGATCCAGCGCCTGGTGACCAGCAACCCCAGCCCCGAGTACGTGGCCGCGGTGTCGCGCGCGTTCGCGAACAACGGCAGCGGCGTGCGCGGCGACCTGAAGGCGGTGGTCGCGGCCGTGCTGATGCACCCCGAGGCACGCCGCCAGAGCGACACCGCCGGCAAGGTGCGCGAACCGGTGCTGCGCCTGTCGGCGCTGCTGCGCGCATTCCCCTACGCGTCGGAAACCGGCCGCTGGCGTGTCGGCAACACCGACAACCCCGCCACCTCGCTCGGCCAGACGCCGCTGCGCTCGCCCTCGGTCTTCAACTTCTACCGGCCGGGCTACGTGGCACCGGGCACCGCGTCCGGCAATGCCGGCCTGGTGGCGCCGGAACTGCAGATCGCCCACGAAACCAGTGCCGCCGGCTACGTCAACTACCTGCGCGACGCGCTCAGCTTCGGCATCGGTGCCACCAACACGACGTCGAACCGGCGCGACGTGCAGGCCGACTTCTCCGCCGAGCTCGCGCTCGCCGACCAGCCCGCCGCGCTGGTCGACCGCGTCGCCGGCAAGCTCGCCTACGGCGGCGCAGGCACGGCGCTGAAGACCGAGATCGCGGACGCGATCGCGAAGATCGCGATCCCGGCCGCCACCGGCAGCAACCAGGCGCAGATCGACACCGCCAAGCGCAATCGCGTGAACGCCGCGATCCTGCTCGTGCTGGCCTCCCCCGAATTCCTGGTGCAGAAATGACCCACCCCGCCTCGCACTCCGCCTCGCGTCGACTCTTTCTGCAGCAGGCCGCCTGGCTGGGCGGCGTCGCCGGCGCCGGCGCGCCGCTGGCGCTGAACCTGCTGGCCGCCGGCCATGCCGCGGCGCAGGGCGCGCCCGACTACAAGGCCCTGGTGTGCCTGTTCCTGTTCGGCGGCAACGACACCTACAACATGGTGCTGCCGACCGACAGCGCCAGCTTCGCGGCCTACACCACCACGCGCAACCAGGCGCCGGATTCGATCGCGCTGCTGGCGCCGGGCACGGCCCCCACCCCCGGCGCGGCCGCGGGCTCGCCGGCGCGGCTGGGCGGCGTGCTGCCGATCGCGCCGCTGAACGCGCAGGGCCGCACGTTCGCACTGCACCCGCTGATGGGCACGTTGCAGTCGATGTTCGACACCGACAAGCGGCTTGCCATCGTGCCCAACGTGGGCCCGCTGGTGCTGCCGACGTCGAAGCTGCAGTACGGCCAGAGCTCGCACCCGAAGCCCAAGAGCCTGTACTCGCACAACGACCAGCAGAACACCTGGCAGGCGCTGGCGCCGGAAGGCGCCACGTTGGGCTGGGGCGGGCGCATGGCCGACGTCATCGCCGCCGGCAACACGAACGCGGTGTTCACCAGCGTCTCGGCAGCCGGCAACGCGGTCTGGCTGGCCGGCCAGTCGGTGCGCCAGTACCAGGTGGGCAGCAACGGCGCGGTGCGCCTGGGCGTCGACGCGAACGGCCGCGTGTTCGGCTCCGCCGATGTCGGCGCGGCGCTGCAGCGCATCGCGTCCGGCACGCGCGGCAGCCACCTGCTCGAAGCCGACATGGCCGCCGTGGCGCGGCGCTCGATCGACGCCGAGGTGCTGCTGCGCAATGCGCTGCGCCCCGCCAGCGACGCGCCCTTCGGCACACTGCCGCCGACCGGCAACTACAACGCCAACAACGACCCCAAGCTGCTGTATCCGAATCCGCTGAACGGCACCAACGCCTTCAACTCGCTGGCGCAGCAGTTCCAGGTCGTGGCCCGCATGATCGACGCCGGCATGCGCGGCGCCACCGGCGCGAAGCGGCAGGTGTTCTTCGTCAGCCTGGGCGGCTTCGACAGCCACGACTTCCAGAACCGCAACCACGCCGACCTGATGGCGCGCGTGGCGCACGCGCTGCGCTACTTCGACACCTCGCTCGGTGCACTCGGCGCGCAAGGCCTCGTCACCACCTTCACCGCCAGCGACTTCGGCCGCACCTTCACGAGCAACGGCGACGGCACCGACCATGGCTGGGGCGCACACCACCTCGTGATGGGCGGCGCCGTGAAGGGCGGCGACCTCTACGGCAACTTCCCGGTGCTGGGCACGAAGAACACGAACAACAACAACTTCGACTCGAGCCCGAACCAGCTCGGCAACGGCGCGCTGCTGCCCGAGACCTCGGTCGACCAGCTCGGCGCCACGCTCGGGCGCTGGTTCGGCCTGTCCGACGGCCAGCTCGCCGATATCTTCCCGAACCTGGCGAACTTCGACGCCGCGAAGCGCGACCTCGGCTTCATGACGTAGGCAGCGCGCGCTGCAACTGCAGCGCTTCGGCCACGTGCACGGTGGCCACGGCATCGCTGCCGGCCAGGTCGGCGATGCTGCGCGCCACCTTCAGCGTGCGGTGCAGCCGGCGCCCGGACCAGCCCAGCCGCTCGGCCGCGCTCTGCAGGAAGCGGCGCGCGGCCGCGTCGGCGCGCACCGCGTCGTCCAGCGAGGCTGCGGGCAGCAGCGCATTCGCCGCGCCCTGGCGCTCGAGCTGGCGCGCACGCGCCGTCGCCACGCGCAGCGCGACCACGGCCGAAGGTTCGCCGTCGGGCTGCGCCATCAGCTCCGCAGGCCTGACGGCCAGCACCTCCACCTGCAGGTCGATGCGGTCGAGCAGCGGCCCCGACAGCCGCGCCTGGTAGCGCGCCACCGCCTCCGGCGTGCAGCGGCACGCGCGCCCGGTGGCGGCGAAGGCGCCGAGGTAGCCGCAGGGGCAGGGGTTCATCGCCGCGACGAGCTGGAAGCGCGCCGGGAACTGCGCCTGGCGCGCCGCACGCGAGATCGTGATGGCACCGGTTTCCAGCGGCTCGCGCAGCGCCTCCAGCGCGCTGCGCGGGAACTCGGGCAGCTCGTCCAGGAAGAGCACGCCGCCGTGGGCGAGCGAGATCTCGCCCGGCCGCGGCGGTGAACCGCCGCCCACCAGCGCCGGTGCGCTGGCGGAATGGTGCGGCGCGCGTTGCGGCCGCTGCCCGAACGCGCGGCCTTCCAGCCCCTGCGCGCTCAGCCCCTGCAGCGCGGCGGCGACGAGCGCCTCGTCCTCGTCCATCGGCGGCAGCAGGCCGGCCAGGCGCTGCGCGAGCATCGACTTGCCGGTGCCCGGCGGGCCGACGAACAGCAGGCTGTGCCCGCCGGCGGCGGCGATCTCGAGTGCACGCTTGGCGGCGGCCTGGCCTTTCACGTCGCGCAGGTCGGGGCCGGCGGCGGGCGCCGGCACAGGGCCGGCGACGGCGCGCGGCAGCGCTTCGGCGTCGGGGCCGGGCAGCAGCGCGCGCACCACCTGCGAGAGGTGCCCGGCCTCACGCACGTCCAGCCCCGCCACCTGCGCCGCGGCACGGGCACTCTCGGCGGGCAGCACCAGCGTGCGCACGAGGCCGGCGCGCCGCACCGCCAGGCCGATGGCGAGCGCGCCGCGCACCGGGCGCAACTCGCCGGCCAGCGACAGCTCGCCGGCGAACTCGCAGCCCGCCAGCCGCACCGGGTCGATGAGGCCGCCGGCCGCCAGGATGCCGAGCGCGATCGGCAGGTCGAAGCGGCCCGATTCCTTCGGCAGGTCGGCCGGCGCCAGGTTGACGGTGATGCGCCGGTTGGTGGGGAACTCGAAACCGCTCTGCTGGAGCGCGGCGCGCACGCGCTCACGCGACTCCTTGACCTCGGTGTCGGCCAGGCCGACGAGCGTGAAGCTCGGCAGCCCGTTGGCGAGCTGCACCTCCACGTGCACCTCGGGCGCGTCCAACCCGTCGAGCGCGCGGCTCGTGACCACGGCGAGTGCCATGCATGCGGTCCTCCCTGGCGCCGATTCTGACCAGCGGCAGGCGTGGCCCACCCCGCACCGAAGGGGGGATCGCGGGGGAGGTGGCACCGACCTTGTGCCCACCCCGCCGACTCGCGCGGTCGCCGCACCCAAGCGGTGCAGATCGGCGCCGCCGGCCGTGGCACAGAAGCTGCGAAAGAGCCTTCGACTGCCGATCCTCAACAACAGGAGCCTGTTCCCATGCGATTCCGACCACCGATCCACGGGCTGGCCGCCGTGACCAGCGCTCCCGCGGCCGCCGACCGGCCCGCGTTCCCCCCGAACCAGGCCGTGTAGGCCACATCACCGAGAGAGAAACGACCATGAAGATGGTGACTGCGATCGTCAAGCCCTTCAAGCTTGATGAAGTGCGTGAAGCCCTGAGCGGCATCGGCGTCCAGGGCATCACGGTGACCGAGGTGAAGGGCTTCGGCCGCCAGAAGGGCCACACCGAGCTGTACCGCGGTGCCGAATACGTCGTCGACTTCCTGCCGAAGGTGAAGATCGAGGCCGCCGTCGACGACGCCATCGTCGACCGCGTCATCGAGGCGATCGAGGGCGCCGCCCGCACCGGCAAGATCGGCGACGGGAAGATCTTCGTCACGGCCCTGGAGCAGGTCGTCCGCATCCGCACGGGCGAGACCGGCAAGGACGCGCTCTGAGCGCGCCAACACAAGAGATGACCACCATGAAGAAACTCTTCACGATCCTGGCCCTGGGCATCGCGCTCCTGGGCTTCGGCGGCGCCGGGTTCGCGCAAGACGCGGCAGCCTCCGCTGCAGCGGCCGCTTCGGCCGCGGCCCCGGCGGTGGAAGCCGCCTCCGCCGCCGCGGCGGCAGCCCCCGTGCCCAACAAGGGCGACGTCGCCTGGATGATGGTGGCGACGCTGCTCGTCATCATGATGGCGATCCCCGGCCTGGCGCTGTTCTACGGCGGCCTGGTGCGCAGCAAGAACATGCTGTCGGTGCTGATGCAGGTGTTCGTCACCTTCTCGCTGATCACCGTGCTGTGGGTGGTGTACGGCTACAGCCTGGCGTTCACCGAGGGCAACGCGTTCATCGGCGGCTTCGACCGGCTGTTCCTGAAGGGCGTCTTCGACCCCGCCACCGGCACCTTCGCGATGGGGGCCACCTTCAGCAAGGGCGTGGTGATCCCGGAGATCGTGTTCGTCGCCTTCCAGGCCACCTTCGCGGCCATCACCTGCGGCCTGATCGTCGGCGCCTTCGCCGAGCGCATGAAGTTCAGCGCGGTGCTGATGTTCATGGTGCTGTGGTTCACGTTCAGCTATGCGCCGATCGCGCACATGGTCTGGTTCTGGATGGGCCCGGACGCGTACAGCGGCAAGGAAGTCGTCGACGCGATGAACGGCAAGGCCGGCCTGATCTGGCAGTGGGGCGCACTCGACTTCGCCGGCGGCACCGTCGTGCACATCAACGCCGCCGTGGCGGGCCTGGTGGGCGCGTACATGATCGGCAAGCGGGTGGGCTACGGCAAGGAGTCGATGGCGCCGCACAGCCTGACGCTGACCATGGTCGGCGCCTCGCTGCTGTGGGTGGGCTGGTTCGGCTTCAACGCCGGTTCGGCGCTCGAGGCCGGCAACAGCGCCGCGCTCGCCTTCCTGAACACCTTCTCGGCCACCGCCTGCGCGGTGCTGGCCTGGTGCGCCGGTGAAGCGCTGATGAAGGGCAAGGCCTCGATGCTGGGTGCCGCCTCGGGCGCCGTCGCCGGCCTCGTCGCGATCACGCCGGCCGCCGGCAACGTGGGGATCGTCGGCGCGCTGGTGATCGGCGCGGTCGCCGGCTTCGCCTGCCTGTGGGGCGTCAACGGCCTGAAGAAGATGCTCGGCGCGGACGACTCGCTCGACGTCTTCGGCGTGCACGGCGTCGGCGGCATCGTCGGCGCGCTGCTGACCGGCGTGTTCAACACGCAGGCGCTCGGCGGCCCGGGCCTCGTGACCGACTGGGTCACCGCCTCCGTGGGCAGCAACCCGATCTTCGACCAGGTGCTGATCCAGGCGAAGGCCGTGGCGCTGACGGTGGTCTGGTCGGGCGTCGTCTCGCTGATCGCGTACAAGATCGTCGACATGACGATCGGCCTGCGCGTGCCGGAAGACGAGGAGCGCGAAGGCCTGGACATCACGTCACACGGCGAAACCGCGTACAACAAGTAAGCGGGCGGGCGGCGCAGGCCGCCGCCCCGCACGGACGCGCGACTCCGGTCGCGCGTTTTTCTTTGCGCCTCTCTAGAATCGACGCATGGTTCCCCACCTCATCACCGCGCTCACCGGCCCCATCAACGAACTCGAGGCGCGCATCCTCGACTCGATGCCGGCCATCGAACGCTGGTTCCGGCTCGAATGGATGGAG
This sequence comes from Pseudomonadota bacterium, assembly GCA_963204815.1. Lineage (GTDB taxonomy): Bacteria > Pseudomonadota > Gammaproteobacteria > Burkholderiales > Burkholderiaceae_C > Rubrivivax. Next base: position 10,794 of record CAUJHQ010000021.1, read on the forward strand.
CACACGCCGCCGTTCTATACCTCGGTGGACCTGCGCAACGCCGGCTTCAAGCTCGCGCCGGTGGACACCAACCTGTTCCCCGGCGGCTTCAACAACCTGACCCCAGAGATGCTGCCGCTGGCGGTGCAGGCGGCGATGGCGGCGATCGAGAAGATCTGCCCCGAGGCGAAGAACCTGCTGCTGATCCCCGAGCGGCACACGCGCAACACCTTCTACCTGACGAGCCTGCAGCGGCTGATCCAGGTCTTCACGCAGGCCGGCCTGAACGTGCGCCTGGGCTCGCTCGACCCCGCGCTGAAGGCGCCGGCGCAGCTGGCCCTGCCCGACGGCAGCGAACTCGCCGTCGAGCCGCTCGTGCGCACGCGCGGCCGCCTCGGGTTGAAGGACTTCGACCCCTGCACGATCCTGCTCAACAACGACCTCTCCGACGGCATCCCGAAGGTGCTGGAAGACCTGCACCAGCAATACCTGCTGCCGCCGCTGCACGCCGGCTGGGCGGTGCGGCGCAAGAGCCGCCACTTCCAGAGCTACGAGGAAGTGGCGAAGAAGTTCGCCAAGCTGCTGGGCATGGACCCGTGGCTCATCAACCCGATGTACGGCCAGTGCGGCAACGTCGACTTCCGCGCCGCCGGCGGGCTCGAGTGCGTGCAGGGCCATGTCGAGACGCTGCTCGCCAAGATCCGCCGCAAGTACAAGGAATACGGCATCGGCGAGAAGCCCTTCGTCGTCGTCAAGCCCGACCGCAGCGCCGACGGCATGGGCATCGTCACCGTGCGCGACCCGAAGGAACTCGAGGCGCTCGCCGACCGCCTACGCGACGTGCCGGCCGGCGAGGTCATCATCCAGGAAGGCGTGCCGACCTACGAGCGCATCAACGACGCCGTGGCCGAGCCGGTGGTCTACATGATCGACCGCTACGTCGTCGGCGGCTTCTACCGCGTGCACGCCGAGCGCGGCATCGACGAGAACCTGAACGCCCCCGGCTCCAGCTACGTGCCGCTGGCCTTCGCCGAAAGCCACCACCTGCCGCGCCCCGGCGCCAAGCCGGGTGCGAGCGCGCCCAACCGCTTCTACATGTACGGCGTGATCGGCCGCCTCGCCATGCTGGCGGCCGCCTACGAGCTCGAAGCCACCGACCCCGAAGCCGAGATCTACGAGTAGGGCCGCGGCCCGCCGCCGTGAGCTCCGCCAACGCACCCAAGGGCCCCGCTGCGCTGGCGGTGCTCACGCTCGCCGCGCTGGGCGTCGTCTACGGCGACATCGGCACCAGCCCGCTGTATGCGCTGAAGGAGGTGTTCCACGCCGGCCACGTGGCACCGACGCGCGCGAACATCCTCGGCGTGCTGTCGCTGATCTTCTGGACGATGACGACCGTCGTCTCGCTGAAGTACGTGCTGCTGATCCTGCGCGCCGACAACAACGGCGAAGGCGGCCTGATCGCGATGCTGGCGCTGGCGACCACCGCCGTCGCCGGCCGGCCCGAACTGCGCCGCGTGCTGCTGGTGGTGGGCATGTTCGGCACTGCCATCTTCTACGGCGACGGCGTCATCACGCCGGCGATCTCGGTGCTGTCGGCGGTGGAGGGGCTGGAGATCGTCGCGCCGGGGCTGGAACGCTTCGTCGTGCCGATCACGCTCGTCGTGCTGACCGCGCTGTTCGCGGCGCAGCGCTTCGGCACCGGCGGCATCGGCAAGGCCTTCGGGCCGGTGACGCTGGTGTGGTTCGCGGCGCTCATCGCGCTCGGCCTGCCGCAGGTGGTGGAGCACCCGGGCGTGCTGGTCGCGCTGTCGCCCGTGCACGCGATCGGCTTCTTCGGCCGCGAGCCGCTGGTGGCCTTCATCGCGCTCGGCGCCGTCGTGCTGTGCGTCACCGGCGGCGAGGCGCTGTACGCCGACATGGGGCACTTCGGCCGGCGGCCGATCCGCATCGCCTGGTACGGACTCGTGATGCCGGCGCTGGTGGTGAACTACTTCGGTCAGGGCGCGCTGCTGCTGGAAGACCCGACCGCGGTCGAGAACCCGTTCTACCTGCTGGCGCCGGCGTGGGCGCGGCTGCCGCTGGAGCTGCTGGCGACCGCAGCGACCGTGATCGCCTCGCAGGCGCTGATCACGGCGGCGTTCTCGGTCACGAAGCAGGCGATCCAGCTCGGCATCCTGCCGCGCATGCGCGTGCTGCACACCAGCGTGAAGGACACCGGCCAGATCTACGTGCCCTTCGTGAACTGGGGCCTGTACGTCTTCATCGTGCTCGCGGTGGCGCTGTTCGGCAGCAGCAGCAAGCTCGCTTCGGCCTACGGCATCGCCGTCACGCTGGACATGACGATCACGACGATCATGACCTTCTACGTCATCCGCTACGGCTGGAAGTACCCGCTGCCGCTGTGCCTGCTGGCGACCGGGTTCTTCTTCGTCATCGACATCACCTTCTTCGCGTCGAACATGCTCAAGCTGTTCGCCGGCGGCTGGTTCCCGATCGTCATCGGCATCGGCATGTTCACGCTGATGCTGACCTGGATGCAGGGCCGCAAGCTGGTGGCCGCGCGCCTGCGCGACGAGGCGATCGACCTCGAAGGCTTCCTCGAGGCGGTGTTCGTCAGCCCGCCGGTGCGCGTGCCCGGCACCGCGGTGTTCCTGGCCGCCGAGGCCGGGCTGACGCCGAATGCGCTGATGCACAACCTCAAGCACAACAAGGTGCTGCACGAGCACAACCTGTTCGTCAGCGTGCGCCACCACGAGGTGCCGTGGATCGGCTTCGACGAGCGCATCGAGATGCAGCCGCTCGGCCACGACTGCTGGCAGGTGACGCTGCACTTCGGCTTCAAGAACGACCCCGACGTGCCCGAGGCACTGAAGCTGCTGGAAGGCCGCGGCGTGCCGCTCGAGGAGATGGAAACGAGCTACTTCCTGAGCCGCGACACCGTCATCCCCACCTTCGGCGGCGGCATGGCGCTGTGGCGCGAGAAGCTCTTCGCGAGCATGCACCGCAACGCATCGGCAGCGGCGGACTTCCTGAACCTGCCGACCAACCGCATCGTCGAGCTGGGCTCGAAGGTCGAGATCTGAATCCGTGCTGAAGGCCGTGCTGCGCGACCTCTCGCTGCCCGCCGTGGTGGCCGGCTTCGTGGCCGTGCTGGTGGGCTTCACGAGCTCGGTCGTCATCGTCTTCCAGGCCGCGGCCGCGCTCGGCGCCACGCCGGCGCAGGCGGTGTCGTGGATGTGGGCGCTGGGCCTGGGCATGGGGCTCACCAGCGCGGGCTTGAGCCTGGCCTACCGGCAGCCCGTGCTGACCGCGTGGTCGACGCCGGGCGCGGCGCTGCTCGTCACCGCCGGCGCCGGCGTGCCGATGTCCGAGGGCGTGGGCGCTTTCGTCGTCTGCGCCGCGCTGATCACCGTGGCCGGCGCCAGCGGCCTCTTCGCGCGCGTGATGGACCGCATCCCGCAGGCGCTGGCGGCGGCGCTGCTGGCCGGCGTGCTGGCGCGCTTCGCGTTCGACGCCTTCGTGTCGCTGCAGCGCGAGTTCGCCCTCGTCTTCACGATGCTGCTGGCCTACCTGCTGGGCCGACGCCTGTGGCCGCGCTACGCGGTGCCGGGCGTGCTGGCGGCGGGCATCGCGGTGGCCGCGCTGCACGGGCAGATCGCGCTCGGCGGCGTGCAGTGGCAGTGGGCGGTGCCGGTGTTCACGATGCCGCGCTTCACGCTCGCCGCCACCATCGGCATCGCGATCCCGCTCTTCATCGTGACGATGGCCTCGCAGAACCTGCCCGGCGTGGCGGCGCAGCGCGCCAACGGCTACACGACGCCGGTGTCGCCGGTGATCACCACCACCGGCCTCGCCAGCCTGGTGCTGGCGCCCTTCGGCGGCTACGCGCTGAACCTGGCCGCGATCACGGCGGCCATCTGCATGGGGCGCGAGGCGCACGAGGACCCGGCCCGGCGCTACATGGCCGCGGTGATGGCGGGGCTCTTCTACATCGTGATGGGGCTGCTGGGCGGCGCCGTCGTCGGCCTCATCGCCGCGTTCCCGAAGGCGCTGGTGCTGGCGGTGGCTGGCTTCGCGCTGCTGGGCACCATCGGCAGCGGGCTGGCGACGGCGATGAAGGACGAAAAGAGCCGCGAGGCCGCGCTGATCACCTTCCTCGTCACCGCCAGCGGCCTCGTGCTGTGGGGCGTGGGCTCGGCCTTCTGGGGCGTCGTGGCCGGCAGCCTCGCGCTCGCTGTGCAACACTGGCGGCCGACCCGCTGACCCGCCGCCATGGACCTGCTCTTCGTCGCCGACCCGCTCGAGACCTTCAAGACCTACAAGGACAGCACCTTCGCGATGATGCGCGAGGCCGCGCGCCGCGGCCACGGCCTGCTGGCCTGCGAGCCGCGCCACCTGGTGTGGCAGCGCGGCGGCCGTGTCGAGGCCACCGTGCGCCGCATCACGCTGACCGGCGACGCGCACGACTGGTTCACGGTGCAGGCCGAATCGCGCCTCGCGCTCGCCGACACCGGCGCCGTGCTGATGCGCAAGGACCCGCCCTTCGACAGCGAGTTCTTCTACGCCACGCACCTGCTCGGCCAGGCCGAGCGCGAAGGCGCGCGCGTCTTCAACAAGCCCGCCGCGCTGCGCGACCACCCGGAAAAGCTCGCGATCCTCGAGTTCCCGCAGTTCATCGGCCCGACGATCGTCACGCGCGACCCCGCCGCGGTGCGCGCCTTCCACGCCGAGCACCAGGACATCATCCTGAAGCCGCTCGACGGCATGGGCGGCATGGGCATCTTCCGCGTCGGCCCCGACGGCCTGAACCTCGGCTCCATCATCGAGACGCTGAACAAGGGCGGCACCGAGACCATCATGGTGCAGCGCTACCTGCCCGAGATCGTGAAGGGCGACAAGCGCGTGCTCGTCATCGGCGGCGAGCCGGTGCCCTTCTGCCTGGCGCGCATCCCGCAGGGCAGCGAGATCCGCGGCAACCTGGCCGCCGGCGGCAAGGGCGTGGCGCAGCCGCTGTCGGCGCGCGACCGCGAGATCGCGTCGTCGCTCGGCCCCATCCTCGCCGCGCGCGGGCTGCTGCTGGTGGGGCTGGACATCATCGGCGACCATCTCACCGAGATCAACGTGACGAGCCCGACCTGCTTCGCCGAGATCACCGAACAGGCCGGCTTCGACGTCGCGAAACGCTTCGTCGACGCGCTCGAGGCCGCGCTGCCATGAGCCTGAAGGACCTGCTCGACGACGGCGCGCTCTTCGACGCGGAGTACGCCGGCAGCCTGTCGAACCACCGGCCGATGGCGCTGATCGCGCTGCACCGGCTGGGGGCGAGCGACGAGCGGCTCGCCACGTTCGACGCGCGCTACCGCAAGCGCCTGCAGCCGATGCCGCCGACCGAAGCCTGGCCCGCCGGCGACGCCTGGCGCGGCCGCCTCGGCGAGCCGCGCTCCTGGCCGGTGTACCGCTCGCTCTTCGTCGAATGGCTTGCGCATGAAAGCACCGACATGCTGCCGCCGGTGCTGGCCGGCCTGATGCCCGGCTGCGGCGCCGCCGCCTTCCACGGCATGATCCGCACCGCCTACGCGGTCCACGCCGGCCACGGCCCCGAGATCGCCGACGCGCTGGCCTACTGGGCCTGCCGCTGGCTGCCGCTGGACGGCACGCCGCCGGGCGAGGACCTCGGGCTGATCTTCCAGGCGATGCAACGTGCCGCCGCCGCGCGCGGCTTCGCCGACGCCGTCGCCGCGGTGCGCATCGACGACCAGGCGCCGCAGCGGCTGGCGCGCGAGGCGGCGCGCCTGTACGCCGCAACCGGCGACTTCACGGTGCTGCACCTGGTGACGAGCGCGCACGCGCTGCGCGTGCTGCTGCCCTTCGTCGACGAGCCGCGGGAGGCGATCGCGCAGTACGCGCGCGCCTTCGTCGCGGCACGCAGCGCGGCCGCGGTGAAGCCGGGCCGCGTGGCGACGGCGCTGCCCTGGCCGGTGCTGGTCGACGCCGCGCTGGCGTCGGACGACGAGCACCTGATCAAGCTGGTCGACAGCTGCCGCGAAGAAGAGGCCGCGCATGGCGGCCCCGACTGGCAGCGGGCGGCGTCGCGCGCGGTACGCGACGCGATGGCGTAGCGCGCTGACTCAGCCCTCGGGCGTGAAATCGCCCTCGGGCCTTCGGCAGCCACAAGACGCCTTCCGGCGTCTTGTGCGCGGCCTCAGTCCTTGTACGCCTCGACCGCGATCATCAGCTTCACTTCGTCGGCGATCGCCGGCACGCCGAACTTCATGCCGAAGTCGCTGCGCTTCAGGCTGCCCACGAGGTCGGCGCCGCACATCTCCTTCTTCGTGAAGGGGTTCGGGCCGCAGTTGAACGAGGCGGCGGTCAGCTTGACGGGCTTGGTCACGCCCAGCAGCGTGAGCGTGCCTTCCACGCTCTCGATCTTGTCGCCGGCGAAGTTGAACTTGGTCGACTTGTAGACCATCTCCGGGAATTCGGCGACGTTGAAGAAGTCGGCGGCGCGCAGGTGCTCGTCGCGCGAACGCTGGCCGTCGGCGCGCTTGCCGTCGCCGCTGGAGATGGTGGCCGTCGGGATCTTCACCTCGATCGAGCCGGTCTTGGCGGCGCGGTCCAGCGTGACCTTGCCGGTCGGGCGCTCGAAGCGGCCGTACACGGTGGACATGCCGAAGTGGCCGATCGCGAAGTTCGGCAGCGTGTGCGTCGGGTCCAGTGTGTAGGACTCCGGCGCCGCGAAGGCGGCGAACGAAGCGGACAGGACGGCGGCAAGGACGAGGCGTTTCATGGTGGAGAGTCTCCGGTGGGGGTGAACGACAGGGAACGGGGTGTCAGGCCGAGGCGGCGCCGACGCGGAACCAGGCCAGCGCCAGCGACAGCAGCATCGGCAGCACGGCCGGGCCGCCGGCGAGCAGCGCCTGCTGCCACAGCGCTCGCCCGGGCGCCTTCAGCAGCGTGGTGGCGGGGGCCACCGCCAGCAGTGGCAGCAGCGCATAGAAGCTGAGGCCGCCGGTGAGGCTGGCGACCATCGGGGCGAGCGCGGCAAAGGCCAGCAACGGCAGCAGCAGGAAGCGGGTGGCCGGCGCAGACGGGCCACGCACCATCAGCCACAGGGCGGCGACACCGCTGGCGGCGCCGAGGCCGATGCCCATGAAGGCCTGCGATGCGCTGGCCCCCAGCAGCGCCAGCAGGCCGGCGTTGAAGCCCAGCACGGTGGCGACGACCAGGCTGCGCAGCGTGTCGCCGGCGGTGGCCACGAAGGTGGAAACGAGCGCGGCGGCGAATGCGGCCAGCACCAGCGCCTTCGTCCACAGCGCCGCGCCTTCCAGCTGCTGCAGCACGCGCGCGCCGACCCACAGCGCGGCGCCCGCGGCGGCCAGCGCGAGCAGGCCGCGCAGCCAGCGCGAAGGCGCGACGCCCAGCGCGTCCAGCAGCACCGCTGCGCCGCCGGCCAGCAGCGTGCAGACGACGACCTTGCGCACGGTCGTCATCGGCTCGAACGACAGGCCGATGGCCAGCGCGACGACGGCGACGAAAGCCGCCAGCGGCGCCAGCACCAGAAGACGCGTACGCGCCAGGGCCGCGGCGGCGATCAAGCCCACGAGGGCCGGCACGACACCGGCCTGGACCGCCGGGTTGGCGAGAAGTTCGTTCACGTTCGAGGCCCCGGACGGGGCGGCTTTGCAATGCCGTGAATCGTCGGCGTTCGGCAGCCCGCGATCGTTGAAGGAATTGGATGACTCGGTACACCGTGGCTGAACACGCCCGCCTTCGGCCCGCGCCGCGCAGCGGCGGCGTGCTACCGTGGCGGGTACCCGAAAGATCGGAGGTCCCCATGTCCGGACACCTCGCGCGCGCCGCCGCCGCCCTGCTGCTGGCCGCGGCTCCCCTGGCCGCCCAGGCGCAGTTCTCGGCCGCCAACGAACCGGCCGGCTACGTGCTCGGCGCCGCGCTCGGCAACCGCTACGAATACGACTGCTGGTTCTGGTCCGACTGCGACACCGCCAGCAGCAGCGGCGGCAAGTTCGCCGCCGGCGTGCGCTTCGGCGTCTTCGGCCTCGAGGCGGTGGTGATCGACTTCGGCCGCACCCGCCTGCGCCCTTCGGGCGACGAGCTGCAGCTGCGCTCGGCCGGCCTCAACGCCGTCTGGTACGCGAACTTCGCGCCCGGCGTCGCCGGCCTGCTGCGCACCGGCATCGCCAACGTGCGGCAGACGCGCAGCTTCGACGGTTCGCGCAGCACCTCGTCGGCCACCTTCGGGCTCGCGATGATGGTGGACCTGGCACCGCAGGTCGCACTCGAGGTCGGCTGGGACGTCACCGCCGGCGAGGGCAACAACACCGGCAGCACGACCGCCAGCGCGGTGAGCGCCGGCCTGCGCATCGCCTTCTGATCGCCGCGCCGGCCACAATGCCGGCATGGCTCTCGTTTCCCTCACCGACGCGCACCTCGCGTTCGGCCACTGGCCGCTGCTCGACGGCGCCTCGATGTCCCTCGAAGCCGGCGAGCGGCTGGCGCTCATCGGCCGCAATGGCGCCGGCAAGTCCTCGCTGCTGAAGATCCTCGCCGGGCTGGAGAAGCCCGACGACGGCCTCGTGCAGCTGCAAGGCAACGTGCGCCGCGTCTACGTGGCACAGGAGCCGCTCTTCGCCGCCGGCGTCACCGTGTTCGACGCCGTCGCCGAGGGCGTGGCAGAGGCGCGCCGGCTGCGCGCCCGCTACGAGGCGCACGCCGAGGGCGAAGACCTCGACGCCTTGCAGACGCGCCTGGAAGCGCTCGGCGGCTGGACCTGGGAACAGCGCGTGACCGAAGCGCTGCAGCGCCTGCACCTGGACGCCGACGCGCGCGTCGACGCGCTGTCCGGCGGCACGAAGAAGCGCGTCGCGCTGGCGCAGGCGCTCGTCGCCGAGCCCGACGTGCTGCTGCTCGACGAGCCGACCAACCATCTCGACATCGACGCCATCGAATGGCTGCAGGGGCTGCTCACCGGCCGCCGCGGCGCGCTGGTGCTGGTGTCGCACGACCGCGCCTTCATCGACGCCGTGGCCACGCGCATCGTCGAGCTCGACCGCGGCAAGCTGCGCAGCTACCCCGGCAACTTCGCCGCCTTCGACGCCGCGAAGGAGCGCGAGCTCGAATCCGAGGCGCTCGCCGCCGCGCGCGCCGACAAGCTGCTGGCGCAGGAAGAGGTGTGGGTGAGGAAGGGCGTGGAGGCGCGCCGCACGCGCAGCGTCGGCCGCGTCGCGCGGCTCGTGAAGCTGCGCGAGCAGCGCGCGCAGCGCCGCGACACGCTGGGCCAGGTGCGGCTGGAGCTGGACGCCGGGCTGCCGCCGGGCAAGATCGTCGCCGAGCTGAAGGAGGTGTCGATGCGCTACGGCGACCGCACCCTCATCGACCGGTTCAGCGCCACCATCCTGCGCGGCGACAAGGTCGGCCTGATCGGCCCCAACGGCTGCGGCAAGACCACGCTGCTGAAGCTGATCCTCGGCGAGCTGCAGCCCACCGGCGGCAGCGTGCGCCAGGGCACGCGGCTGCAGGTGGCCTACTTCGACCAGCTGCGCGCCGGGCTCGACCTCGAAGCGACGCTGGCCGACACCATCAGCCCGGGCAGCGAGTGGGTCGAATTCGCCGGCACGCGCAAGCACGTGATGAGCTACCTGGCCGACTTCCTGTTCTCGCCCGAGCGCGCGAACTCGCCGGTGCGCACGCTGTCCGGTGGCGAGCGCAACCGCCTGCTGCTGGCACGCCTGTTCGCGCTGCCGGCCAACGTGCTGGTGCTCGACGAGCCCACCAACGACCTCGACATCGACACGCTGGAGCTGCTGGAAGAACTGCTGCAGGGCTACGCCGGCACGGTGTTCCTCGTCAGCCACGACCGCCGCTTCCTCGACAACGTGGTCACCAGCACGATCGCCTGGGAAGGCGACCCCGCGTTCGGCGGCCGCCCCGGCCTGTGGCGCGAGTACGAAGGCGGCTACGAAGACTGGAAGCGCCAGCGCGAACGCGCACGCGTGCTGGCCGAGGCCGCGGCGCAGCCACCTGTCGCCGCACCGGCCGCGACGCCGAAGCCCGCCGCCGCGCGCACCAAGCTCAGCTACAAGGAGCAGCGCGAGCTCGAAGCGCTGCCCGCGCGCATCGAGGCGCTGGAAGCCGAGCAGGCGCAGATCAACGAACGCCTGGCCAGCTCCGATCTCTACGCGAAGGAGCCGCAGGCCGTGCCCGCGCTGCACGCGCGCCACGCGGCGATCGAGGAAGAGCTGATGACCGCGCTGGAGCGCTGGGAAACGCTGGGCGCCCGCGCCTGAACGTCGGCCGGCGGGCTCAGGCCTTCGCGGCCGGGTGCGTGCGCGTCACCATCAGCCCGGCCTGCAGGTACAGGCCGTTGAGCAGGCGGATCGCACGCGTGCGGTCGAAGCCCGGCCACTCCGAGATCTCGCGCAGGTTGGTCGTCGCTCGCTTCAGGCGCTCGACGGCGGCGGCCATCGAGCCGCTGAGGTTCAGGCCGAACAGGTCCAGGCCCGGCGAGATGCGGTAGGCCGCCATGCCGGAGATCTCGGGCAGCAGCTCGTCGCGCGCACCGCGCATCGCCAGTTCCCACAGCAGCGGCCCGAGCGGCGCGTAGGCGTCGGGGTCGCCGACGAGCGACAGGTCGGGGTGGCCGGGCGGCCGCAGCACCGCGGGTTCGACGTGCATCACCTGCAGGTCGGTCAGGCGGCCGGCCAGCAGCGTTTCCAGCCGCAGCGGGCAGTGCACCAGGCGCTCGGACGGGAACACGGTGAGCGGCACCACGCGCTCGGCTTCCTGCAGTTGCAGCAGCAGGCTGCGCGAGTGGCGCACGCAGGCGGCCATGACCTCGAGCAGTTCCAGGCCGACGCCGGGCTTGCGCGCCTGCTCGAAGCGCATCAGATCCTCGGCCAGCGACGGGTTCAGCGACGACAGCCGGCTCGTGCCCACGTCGCCGTCACCGCTGCGCGAGGTCTCGTCGAGGTAGCGACGGTAGGCGCTGACGCGGATCAGGTCCGGCGTGCCGAAGGGCAAGGTCGATTCGAACATCTAGGGCTCCGCCCCTCCACTGCGCATGTCATTTATGTTGTCGCGCACGTCGATGGTACGCGCTCGCCGCAACATGCATCACGATGTTTCTGCCGTCAGAACGTGCATCAGCGCACGACCGCCGACCGAAGCCGCCGCCAGAAGCGCGGGTCCTGCGCAGTGGCGAAGTTCACGCGCATCAGCGAGGTCGGCCGCCGCGTGGCGTGGAACAGCGCGCCGGGCGCCGTGAGCCAGCCTTCGTCCAGCAGGGTCTGCGCCAGCGCCTCGGTGTCGGTGCCGACGTCGATCCAGCCGAACAGGCCGGCCGGCGGGGTGACGAAGCGGAAGCCGGCCTCGTGCACCAGCGCCTCGGTGCGCGCACGCGCCGCCGCCAGCCGCACGCTCACCCGCTCGGCATGGCGGCGCAGGCTGCCCTGGTCCAGGCAGAGCGCGAGCGCATGCTCCAGCGGGCCGGGCGTGGACAGCGTGGCGATCAGCTTGGTATCGACGAAGCGCTCCACCAGCGCCGGCGGCGCGGCGAGGAAGCCGACGCGCCACTGCGGCGTCAGGATCTTCGAGAAGCCCGACACGTAGACGGTGCGCTGCAGACCGTCCAGCTGCGCCAGCCGGGTGGCGTGCGGCGGCGCCAGCCAGGCGTAGGTGTCGTCCTCGACGATCGTCAGGTCGTGCGCCTCGGCCAGCTTCAGCACCTGGTGCGCGACCGCCGGCGCGAGCGATGCGCCGGTCGGGTTGTGCAGCACCGAGACGGTGACGTACAGGCGCGGCCGGTGCGCTTTCAGCAGTGCTTCCATCACCGCCAGGTCGGGGCCGTCGGCGCCGCGCGGCACCGGCAGCAGGCGCATGCCGGCGCGCGTGAGGCGGGCGAACTCGACCGCCCAGCCGGGCTCGTCGACGAGCACCGCGTCACCCGGCTGCAGCAGCGTGCGCGACACGATGTCCAGCGCATGCGTCGCTCCCACGGTGGTGACGATCTGCGCCGTGCCGGCGCGGATGCCGAGGTCGGCGAGCCGGCGCGACAGCGACTCGCGAAGCGCGCCGTCGCCCGCCGGGTCGCCGTAGCGCAGCCAGCCGGCGGCCGCCTCCGGCGTGCTGGCGCGACGCAGCGCGCGCTGCAGCAGCGGCGCGTCCAGCCAGTCCACCGGCAGCGTGCCCATGCCGGGCGCGGGTCGGCCGCCCTGCGCCTGGAACATGCTGCGGATGAGCGCGGTGGCGTCCACCGGCACCGCCGGCGGGGCCGCCGCCAGCGCCACGGCGGCGCCTCGGGCCGGTGCGCGCGGCGGCGGCACGGGCGCGGCGGCGCGCACGAAGAAGCCGCGCTGCGGCCGCGCCTCGACCAGGCCCTGTGCCTGCAGCAGGTCGTAGGCGCCGACCACGGTGGCCGCGCTGACGCGGTGGCGCTCGGCGGCGGCCCGCACCGACGGCAGCCGCGCGCCCGGCGCGAGCAGCTTCTGCGCAATGCGTTCGGCGTAACGCTGCGCCAGCTGCTCCACCAGCGTGGCGCCGGCGGCGCGGGTGACGAGGGGGCGGTCGGCGGCGCTGTCCATCGGAGGCCTCGTCGGTTCTCGGGGCTGTGTCGGTCTGGCGACCGGCACACTTTGTCAATCTGTGCCGGCGAGTGTATTGCTTCTGTGTCGGTCCGGATGCCTACACTGGGCGCATGCCGCCGCCACCCAGCCCGACCGACACGCGCCGCGGCTTCCTGCTGGGCGGGCTCGGCGTCGTCATCTTCGCGATGACGCTGCCGATGACGCGGCTGGCGGTGGGCGATGCCAGCGCGCCGCAGCTGCCGCCGGCCTTCGTCACCGCCGGCCGCGCGGCACTGGCCGGTCTGCTCAGCGTGCTGTACCTGCTGGCGGTGCGCGCGCCCTGGCCGCCGCGGCGGCATGCCACCGCGCTGGCCTTCAGCGCGCTCGGCACGGTCGTCGGCTTTCCGCTCAGCCTGGCGCTCGCGCTGCGCGAGGTGCCGGCCATGCACGCGGCCGTGGTCACGGGGCTGATGCCGCTGTCCACCGCAGTGATCGGCGCCCTCGCCTTCCGCCAGCGGCCGTCGACCGGGTTCTGGGCCTGCGCGCTCGCCGGCTGCGCGCTGGTGCTGCTGTTCGCCGCCTGGCAGGGCGGCGGCGCGCTGTCGGCGGGCGACGGCTGGCTGCTGCTGGCGGTGCTGTTCACCGGCATCGGCTACGTCGCCGGCGCCAAGGTGGCGGTGGACCTGCCGGCGCCGCAGGTCATCTGCTGGGTGCTGGTGTGCTCGCTGCCCCTCACGCTGCCGGCGGCGCTGTGGGCCTGGCCCTCGGCGCCGGCGAGCGGCGCGGCCTGGGGCGGGTTCCTCTACGTCTCGCTGTTCTCGATGTGGCTGGGCTTCTTCGCCTGGTACCGCGGCCTCACGCTCGGCGGCGTGGTGCGCGTGAGCCAGGTGCAGCTGGTGCAGCCGTTCATCGCGCTGCTGTTCGCGGTGCCGGTGCTCGGCGAGCGGCTGGACGGCATGACCGTGCTGTTCTCGCTCGCCGTCATCGCCGTCGTCTTCGTCGGCAAGCGCATGCCGGTGGCGCGCCCGGCCTGACCCGATACTTCGCCCCCTGACCCGAAAGGACCCCGCATGAACTGGCACATGGCCCGCCGCGCCGAGCGGCTCAACCCGTCGACGATCCGCGAGATCCTGAAGGTCACCGAACGCCCGGGCATCATCTCGCTCGCCGGCGGGCTGCCGTCGGCCGAGACCTTCCCGGTGGCGGCGATGGCCGAGGCCACCGCGCGCGTGCTGCGCGACACCGGCAAGGAGGCGCTGCAGTACGCCGCCAGCGAAGGCTATGCGCCGCTGCGCGAGTGGGTCGCGGCCGAGATGTCGGCGCAGGGCGTGCGCTGCGACGCCGGCCAGGTGCTCATCACCACCGGCTCACAGCAGGGGCTGGACCTGGTCGGCAAGGTGCTCATCGACCCCGGCAGCACCGTCGCGGTCGAGACGCCCACCTACCTGGGCGCGCTGCAGGCCTTCAACCCCTACGAGCCCGAGTTCGTGGGTGTGGAAGGCGACGACGAAGGCCCGCTGCCCGCCGGCCTGGACGCGGCGCGCGGCGCGCGCTTCCTGTACCTGCTGCCCAACTTCCAGAACCCGAGCGGGCGCTGCCTGTCGGCCGCGCGCCGCGCGGCGATCGCCGCCAAGTGCCTGGAGATCGGCCTGCCGGTGGTGGAGGACAACCCCTACGGCGACCTCTGGTTCGACGCCCCGCCGCCGAAGCCGGTGTCGACGATGCTGGGCGAAGGCGCGGTCTACCTCGGTTCGTTCTCGAAGGTGCTCGCGCCGGGCCTGCGGCTGGGCTACATCGTGTCGCCCGCGCCGCTGTACCCGAAGCTGCTGCAGGCCAAGCAGGCAGCCGACCTGCACACGCCGGGCTTCAACCAGCGCGTGGTGCACGAGGTCATCAAGGACGGCTTCCTCACGCAGCACGTGCCGACCATCCGCGCCCGCTACCAGGCGCAGCGCGACGCCATGCGCGCCGCGCTCGAAGGCCACCTGCCCGCCGGCTGCCGCTGGAGCGTGCCGGTGGGCGGCATGTTCTTCTGGGTCGAGCTGCCGCCGCAGCTGGACGCCACCGCGCTGCTGGCGAAGGCGGTCGACGCCGGTGTGGCCTACGTGCCGGGGGCGCCGTTCTTCAGCGCCGGCGGCCATGCGAACACGCTGCGCCTGAGCTTCGTGACCGTGCCGCCCGCGACCATCGAGGCCGGCGTGGCCGCCCTCGGCCGCGTCTTCAAGGAAGCGCTGGCGTGAAGCGGCGCTTCCACGAGGTCGACGTCTTCACGGCGAAGCCGCTGCTCGGCAACCCGCTGGCGGTGGTGCACGGCGCCGACGGGCTGGACGACGCGACGATGGCCGCCTTCGCGCGCTGGACCAACTTCTCCGAGACCACCTTCCTGCTGCCGCCCACCGAGCCCGGCGCCGACTACCGCGTGCGCATCTGGACGCCCGGCGGCGAACTGCCCTTCGCCGGCCACCCCACGCTGGGCAGTTGCTGGGCCTGGCTGGCCGCCGGCGGCGTGCCGAAGGACGCCGGCACGGTCGTGCAGCAGTGCGGCGTCGGCCTCGTGCGCGTGCGCCGCAGCGGCGCGCGGCTCGCGTTCGCGGCGCCGCCGCTGCGCCGCACCGGGCCGCTCGAAGCGCCGGTGCTGGCGCAGATCCGCGCCGCGCTGAAGCTGGCCGAGGGCGACGTGCTCCACCACCAGTGGGTCGACAACGGCCCCGGCTGGTGCGCGGTGATGCTGCGCTCGGCCGCGCAGGTGCTGGCACTCGCGCCCGACTTCGCGGCGCTCGGCGACCTGAAGCTGGGTGTCGTCGGCGCCCATCCGGCGGGCCATGACGCCGCCTTCGAGGTGCGTGCCTTCGTGCCCGGCCTCGCGGTGCCGGAAGACCCCGTCACCGGCAGCCTGAACGCCGGGCTGGCCCAGTGGCTCATCGGCGCCGGGCTCGCGCCGCGCGCCTACGTCGCCGCGCAGGGCGCAGCGCTGCAGCGTGCCGGCCGCGTGCACGTCGACGCCGACGGCACGGACATCTGGATCGGCGGCGACGTGACGCCGCTGGTGGCCGGCGAGGTGGAGCTGTGAACGCACCGGTGGGCGGCTGCGCCGTCGACCACCTCGTGGTCGCCGCACGCACGCTCGACGAAGGCGTGGCGTGGTGCGAGGCCACGCTGGGCATCACGCCCACCGCGGGCGGCCAGCACCCGCTGATGGGCACGCACAACCGCGTCTTCGCGATCGGCAGCGAGGCCTACCCGAACGCCTACTTCGAGATCATCGCCATCGACCCCGACGCGCCGCCGCCGGGCCGCGCACGCTGGTTCGCACTCGACGAGACCGACCTGTCGGCCGGCCCGCGCCTGGTGCACTGGGTGGCGCGCTCGACGCAGCTGGACATGCACCGCTGGGGCCTCATCACCGTCGGCCACGCGCCCGGCAACCCGCTGGCGGCGAGCCGCGAGACACCTCAGGGCCTGCTGTCCTGGCAGATCCTCGTGCGCGACGACGGCCGGCTCGAGTGCGGCGGCGCACTGCCCACGCTGATCCAGTGGCAGGGCCGCCACCCGGCCGAGGCACTGCCGCCGTCGGGCTTGGTGCTGAAGTCGCTCGCGCTGGCCGGCGTGCCGGCGCGCTCGGCCACCGTGCTGCGCCTGCGCGGCGTGGCCGTATCCTCCGCGCCCGGCACGCCGATCACGGCCGTGCTGCAGACGCCCAAGGGCGAGGTCACGCTGGAGTCGACGAGATGACCGAGGAACTGTTCCGCGAAGACGCCACGCTCGCCGAGTGCGAGGCCAGCGTGGTGAGCGCCGGCCCCGAGGGCGTGGTGCTGGACCGCACCGTGTTCTACCCGCTGGGCGGCGGCCAGGCCGGCGACAGCGGCGAACTGGTGGCCGCGGACGGCCGCCGCGTCGCCGTGCTCGACACGCGCAAGCACAAGGAGGTGCCGGGCGCGATCCTGCACGTCACCGCGCCCGACGCACCGCTGCTGCAGCCGGGCGAGCGCGTCACCGCCCGCATCGACACCGCCAAGCGCGACGCGCACCGCCGCTTCCACACCGCCACGCACCTGCTGTGCGCGCTGATCCCGCACCCGGTGGACGGCTGCTCGATCACCGCCGGCTACGCGCGGCTGGACTTCCACATGAGCGAGCCGCTCGACAAGGAAGCGCTGACGCAGGGCATCGCCGCCTACGTGGCCGCCGCGCACCCGGTGCGCCACCGCTGGATCAGCGAGGCCGAGCTCGATGCCAACCCGCAGCTCGTTCGCAGCATGAGCGTGCAGCCGCCGCGCGGCCTGGGCCGCATCCGCGTGCTGGAGATCGAAGGCGTGGACCTGCAGCCCTGCGGCGGCACGCACGTCTCCAACACGGCCGAGATCGGGCCGGTGATCGTCACGAAGATCGAAAAGAAGTCGGCCCAGACCCGCAGGGTCGTGCTCGGCTTCGCCGAGCCGGCCGCAGGCCGGGGCTGAGTTCTTTCGGTGCAGGCTCACATCGCGACGCGATGTGAAGTGGGCGCAGCCCACGTGCCGGAACCAGAAGAAGAGCGCGATGACCCGCAGGGTCGTGCTCGGCTTCGCCGGCTGACCGGCCGCGAGCGCCGCGCCAAGAAAAAGGGCCGTGCCCGGCATGACCGAGGCACGACCCCAGGAACGAACCGGCGCCGGACACCGGATCGAGAGGATCAGTTGGCCGAGTACTTCTCGGCGCGGAAGTCGTCGTGGCAGGCCTTGCACGAGCCGCCCACGCCACCGGCCGCGGCCTTGATGGCGTCGAGGTTGCCGCTCTTGGCGGCGGCGTCGAGCTTGGCGACCTCGGCGATCATCTTCTCGGACGCAGCCTTGAACTTGGCGGCGTCGGACCAGATCTCCGCCTTCGCGCGGTTCGGCATGCCCTTGTCCGTGCCCGGGCCGAAGGCGGCCCACGGCAGCTTGGCCATGTCGCTCACGATGACGGCGTTCTCGGCGGCGGCCTTGGCGTCGAACGGTGCCTTGCCCTGCGCCATCGCGCCGATGCGGCCGAAGTGGTTGGCCATCACGGTGAGCGCGCTCTGGCGGTACTTGATGGCGTCTTCGGGCTTCTGCCATTGCGCGGCAGCGGGCAGGGCGGTGGCGAGGCCCGCCACGGTGGCGGCGGCAAGCAGCAGACTCTTCATGCGTGGAACTCCGATGGCGAAGGTGAAAGTGACGGCAGCGCCGGGCAAATGACCGGCACGACCCAGTTTACGCAGCGCGCTTCCACTCGATTCCCGCGCTAGGGTATTTCCCGAGCGCCGCACCGTGGCAGGCCGGTGCACGGGGCGGGCCGGCTTCGCGGTATGGTTGCAGCCTCCAGGATCCTCGCGAAGACCCGCACCCCCGACGATGCCGCCGACCGCCCCCGCCGCCCGCCCCACCCGCGTCTGGGACCTGCCCACGCGAGCGTTCCACTGGGTGCTGGCGGCCACGATCGTCGGCTCGGTGATCACCGGCCACGTCGGTGGTAGCGCCGTCGTCTGGCACTTCCGCCTCGGCTACCTGGTGCTGGGGCTGATCGTCTTCAGGCTCGTCTGGGGCCTGGTCGGCGGGCGCTGGTCGCGCTTCGCGAGCTTCGTCTACGCGCCGGCCACGCTGCTGCGCTACCTGCGCGGCGACACCCGGCCCGGCGACCACTTCGAGGTCGGCCACAACCCGCTGGGCGCGCTGTCGGTCTTCGCGCTGCTGGCCGTGCTGGCGGTGCAGGTCGGCACCGGCCTGATCGCCGACGACGAGATCGCCAACACCGGCCCGCTGAACCGCTACGTCGCCACCGCCACCGGGCTGGCCGCCACCGCCTGGCACAAGGACGGCGGGCAGTGGCTGATCATTGCGCTGGTGGTGCTGCACGTCGGCGCGATCGTGTTCTACCTGCGCCGCAAGGGCGTCAACCTGGTGCGGCCGATGCTCACCGGCGACAAGCTGCTGCCCGAGGGCACGCCGCCCAGCGCCGATGGCGTGGCCACGCGCCTGGGCGCGGCGGTCGTCGCCGCCGGCGTGGCGGCGCTGGTGACCTGGGTGGTCTCGCTCGGCGGCTGAGAAGGCCGACGCGCCCGTGGACATACCGGACATCCGCCTCGTCGAAGTCGACACGCCGGCGTTGCTGGACGCCACGCGCGACATCTTCCGCGAGTACGCCGCCGGCCTGGGCGTCGACCTCTGCTTCCAGAACTTCGACCTCGAACTGGCCGGCCTGCCCGGCGAGTACGCACCGCCGGCCGGCAGCCTGCTGCTGGCGGTGGTCGACGGCCAGCTCGCCGGCTGCGGCGCGCTGCGCCCGCTGGCCGACGTCGACTACGCCAATGCCTGCGAGATGAAGCGCCTGTACGTGCGGCGCGCCTTCCGCGGTTTCGGCATCGGCCGCGTCATGGCGCAGGCGCTGATCGACCGCGCGCGCAGCGCCGGTTACTCGAACATGCTGCTCGACACCCTCGACGACATGGAGTCCGCGCGCGGCCTCTACGAGACGCTGGGCTTCGAGGAGATCCCGCCGTACTACTTCAACCCGATCCCCGGCGCACACTACCTGCGCGCCGACCTCAACGACCTCACCACGCGCTGGTAGGAGCTCCCTTGTCCCCATCGACCGTCCTCGAACTGAACGCCGGCGCGCTGCGCCTGGCCCTGCGGCCCGACCTCGGCGCCGCCATCGCCGGCCTGTGGTTCGACGGCACGCCGGTGCTGCGCAGCACCGAGCCGGGCGAGCTGCAGAGCTCGCGCCCCTCGGGCTGCTACCCGCTGGTGCCCTATTCCAACCGCCTGGGCTACCGGCGCTTCCGCTGGCACGGCCACGACCACACCACGGCGCCCAACTTCGACGACAGCCCGCACTCGGTGCACGGCGTGGCCTGGCAGCGGCCGTGGTCGGTGGTGTCGGCGACCGCCACCGATGCCAGCCTGCGCTACGAGCACACGCCGGACGCGCACTGGCCGTTCGCCTTCGACGTGGTGCAGCGCTTCGTGCTCACGCCGAGCGCGCTGGAGGCGCACTTCGTCTTCACGAACCGCGCGCCCGAGCCGCAGCCGGTGGGGCTGGGCTGGCACCCGTACTTCCCGAAGCGCACGCGCAGCCGGCTGCACATCGAACTGTCCGATCGCTGGGAGTCCGACCCCAGCGGCCTGCCGACGCGCAAGGTGCCGCAGGTCGGCATCGACGGCGACGTCGCCCACCTCGCGTTCGACCACTGCTTCGAAGGCTGGCGCGGCGCGGCGCGCATCCGCGACGAGAAGCTGTCGCTGAAGCTCACGTCGTCGCTGCCCTACCTGGTGGTGTTCACGCCGGACACGAAGCCCTACTACTGCGTCGAGCCGGTGAGCCACGTCAGCAACGCGATCCACATGGCCGACCCGGCGGCGCACGGCCTGCGCAGCGTGGCGCCCGGCGAGCGCTTCGACGCCTGGATGAAGCTCGAGGTCGGGAGCGTCTGAGCCGATGGCGATCCAGGCGCTGCCGGTCGCGCCGGCGCTGCTCGGCGAGTCGCCGTTCTGGTGGCCCGAACAGGGCGCGCTGTGGTGGCTGGACATCCCCGGCCGCAAGCTGCACCGCTGGGTCGCGGCTGGCGGCGCGCACACCGAGTGGGCGCTCGACGCCGAGCCCGGCTGCATCGCGCCGCTGCCCGGCGGCCACCTGCTGCTGGCGCTGCGCGGCGGCCTCGTGCGCTTCGACCCCGCCAGCGGCCGCCAGCAGCCGCTGGCCGCCGCGCCCTACGACACCGCCGACCAGCGCTTCAACGACGGCAAGGCCGACCCGCAGGGGCGGTTGTGGGTGGGCACGATCTGCGACCCGCGCGAGCCGCCGCGCGCGGCGCTCTACCGCTGGGCGGCCGGCAAGCTGGAGCGCATCGCCGGCGGCATCAGCGCGAGCAACGGCCTGGCCTTCAGCCCCGACGGACACACGATGTACTGGAGCGACACGCACGCCCACCGCATCGTCGCCTTCGACTTCGACGGCGAGCAGGGCACGCTGTCGCGCCAGCGCGTCTTCGCCGAGTTCCCGCGCAAGGTGGCGGGGCAGGACCTCGCCGGCTACGGCGGCCGCCCCGACGGCGCCGCGGTCGACGCCGAAGGCTGCTACTGGGCGGCGATGTTCGAGGGCCAGCGCCTGCTGCGCTTCTCGCCCGCCGGCGAGCGGCTGCTCGAGGTGCCGCTGCCGGTGCGCTGCCCGACGATGCCCTGCTTCGGTGGCGCCGACGGCCGCACGCTCTTCGTCACCACCGCGCGCCAGGGCCGCCCCGAGGCCGAGCTGGCGGCGCAGCCGCTCGCCGGCTGCGTGCTGACGCTGCGGGTCGAGGTGCCCGGCCTGCCGGTGCACTTCGCGCGCGGATGAACGCGCCCGCGCTCGAACGCGGCGCGCTGCTGGCGCGGCTGCGCGAGGCGCGCGAGTGGGACATCGCCGTCGTCGGCGGCGGCGCCACCGGCCTGGGCGTGGCGCTGGACGCGGCGGCGCGCGGCTTCAGCGTCGTGCTCGTCGAATCGCACGACTTCGCCAAGGGCACCAGCTCGCGCGCCACCAAGCTGGCGCACGGCGGCGTGCGCTACCTGGCGCAGGGCGACATCGGCCTCGTGCGCGAGGCGCTGCACGAGCGCGCCGCGATGCTGGCGAATGCGCCGCACGTGGCGCAGCGCCTGCCCTTCGTGATGCCGGGCTACCACTGGTGGGAGCGCGGCTTCTACGGCATCGGCCTGAAGGCCTACGACGCGCTCGCCGGTGCGCGCGGGCTCGGCCCCACCGAGTGGCTGTCGACGCGCCAGGTGCGCGACCTGCTGCCCGGCGTGCAGCCGCGCGGCCTGTGGGGCGGCGTGCGCTACTGGGACGGCCAGTTCGACGACGCCCGGCTCGCCGTGCTGCTGGCGCGCACGGCGGCGGCGCGCGGCGCGCTCGTCGTCAACCACTGCGAAGCGACCGACCTCGTGCGCGAAGCCGGCCGCGTGCGCGGCCTCGTCGTGCGCGACCGCGAAGGCGGCGAGTCCTTCCGCATCGCCGCGCGCTGCGTCGTCAACGCCGCCGGCGTCTGGGTCGACGCGGTGCGCGCGATGGACCAGGAACCCGGCGCGCCGGCAAGGCCGCCGATGGTGGCGCCCAGCCAGGGCGTGCACCTCGTCGTCGACCGCCGATTCATGCCGGGCGCGCATGCGCTGCTGGTGCCCAAGACGGCCGACGGCCGCGTGTTGTTCGCCGTGCCCTGGCTCGGCAAGCTGGTGCTCGGCACCACCGACACGCCGCGCGACGACCTCGCGCGCGAGCCGGCGCCGTTCGCCGACGAGGTGAAGTTCATCCTCGGCGAGGCGGCGCGCTACCTCGCGTTGGCGCCGCGGCGCGAGGACGTGCGCTCGGTGTGGGTGGGCCTGCGGCCGCTGGTGAAGCCGTCGGGCGAGGACGACCGCGCGGCCGCCGGCACGAAGACCCTGTCGCGCGAGCACACGGTGATCGTCGGCCGCTCCGGGCTCGTCACCGTGACCGGCGGCAAGTGGACGACCTACCGCGCGATGGCCGAAGACGTGCTCGCGCGCTGCATGGACCGCGACCTGCTGCCGCGCCGGCCCGGCGGCGTCACCGCTCGCCTGCCGCTGCTGGGCAGCGCGCCCGGCCGGCCGCTGGCCGAGCCGCCCGGCCTGCACCTGTACGGCAGCGAATCGGCGCTGCTGCAGTCGCTGCCCGGCGCCGACCGCTGGCTCTGGCGCGACGGCGCCGGCGGCCTGAGCGAGGCGATGGTGCGTTTCGCGCTGCGCCACGAGATGGCGCGCGACGTCGAAGACGTGCTGGCGCGGCGCTCGCGCCTGCTGTTCCTGGACGCGGCCGAGGCGGCGCGCGTGGCCGACGACGTGGCCGCGATCGTCGACGAAGAACTGGGGCGCGACGGCGACGCCGCCGCGTTCAAGGCGCTCGCCGCGCAGTACGCGCGGCTGCCGTGATCAGGCGCCCGACGAGTACTTGATCGAGCAGCCGTAGGCGCTGGTGCTGGGCGTGCTGACCGGCTTGCCGGCGAGCAACTCACCGACCGTTTGCTTGACGTAGTTCGTGGCGGTGGCGATGTCGGCCACGCGGCCGGTGGGCTTGCTGTCGATCGCGCCCGCGTACACCAGCTTGCCGGCGGGGTCGATGACGTACATGTGCGGCGTCGTGCGGGCGCCGTAGGCGCGGCCGATCTTGCCCTCGGGGTCCATCAGCGTCGCGGTGGCGGCGGCCTTCTGCTGCTGCATCCAGGCCGCCATCTCGGCCGGCTTCAGGTGGTCGCCGGCGTCGGGGCTGGTGGAGTTGATCGTCAGCCAGACCACGCCCTTGGCCGTGGCCTCCTTCTGCGTGCCCTGCATGTTGCCGCCGCTGTAGTGCTTCTGAACGAACGGGCATCCCGGGTTCACCCACTCGAGCACGACATGCCGGCCCTTGAAGTCGGCCAGCGACACCGTCTTGCCGGCGGTGTCGACGGCGCTGAAGGCCGGCGCGGGCTGGCCGACGCTGGCGGCCGCGAAGGCTGCACCACCGGCAGCGAGCAGCGAACTGACGAGCAGGGTCTTCAACATCGGGCGCTCCTCGGAAGGCTTCAGCCCGGACGCGTGAAATCGCGCAAGGGCCTTCGATAGCCACGGCACGCCTTCCGGCGTCCCGTGCGCAGACTCAGGGCAGGCTGGCGAGCAGTTCCTTGACCTCGCCGACGCTGAGAATTTCGCTCAAGACCTTTGGCCCTGCCGCGCCCGGGGCATAGAGCGCGTACACCGGCACGCCGCTGCGGCCCAGGCGCGCCAGCTCGGCGGTGATGGCGGCGTCACGGCGCGTCCAGTCGGCGCGCAGCAGCGCGACCTTGCGGCGCTCGAAGTCGGCCACCACCTCGGGCCGGTTCAACGTGGTGCGCTTGTTGACCTGGCAGGTCACGCACCACGCCGCCGTGAAGTCGACGAACACCGGCCGCCCCTCGGCCGACAGCTGCGCCACGCGCTGCGCGCTCCAGGGCTCCCAGCCGGCTTCCGCCTTCGCCGGCCCGGCCGGCTGCTCGCGCAGGTTCGGCAGCGCCCACGACAGCGCGGCACCGGCCATCACGAGCGCCAGCGCCCCGAAGCCCCAGCGGGCGTTGCGGCCGAGCGCCGGCGAACCGAAGGCCCAGGCGGCGAACGCCAGCACGACGAGCAGGCCGAGCAGCGCCGCGGCGCCGTCGATGCCGGCCTGCTGGCCCAGCACCCACACCAGCCAGACCACGGTGGCGAACATCGGGAACGCCATCACGGCCTTGAAGTGCGCCATCCACACGCCCGGGCGCGGCAGCAGGCGCGCCAGCCCCGGCCACGCGCTGGCGGCCAGGTACGGCGCCGCCATGCCGAGGCCGAGCGCCGCGAAGACCGCGAGCGCCTGCGCGGTGGGCAGCGTGACCGCGGCGCCCAGCGAGGCGCCCATGAATGGCGCCGTGCAGGGCGACGCCACGGCCACCGCCAGCACGCCGGTCAGCAGCGAATCGACCAGCGGGTGCTTGGCCTGCGCGCTCGCCCACGAACTGGGCAGCAGCGAGCCGAACTCGAACACGCCGGCGAGGTTCAGGCCGATCAGCGTGAAGAGCACCGCCAGCCCGGCGACCACCATCGGCGACTGCAGCTGGAAGCCCCAGCCGAGCTGCTCGCCCCCGGCGCGCAACGCCAGCAGCAGCGCCGCCAGCGCGATGAACGACAGCACCACGCCCGCCGTGTAGGCCAGCCCGCCCGCAAGCAGCTTGGCGCGGTCCTGGGCGTGCGTCGCGAAGCCCAGCACCTTCAGCGACAGCACCGGGAACACGCAGGGCATCAGGTTGAGGATGGCACCGCCGACGAGGGCCAGCGCCAGCGCGGCCCAGAAGCTCACCGCGTCGGGCGGCGGCGCGGCGGCGGCGGGCACGCCGGTCGCGGGCGCCAGCGGCGGCAGCGCGGCGACCGCCGGCCACGGCGTCGTCACCTTCACCGCCACGCGCAGGCCGGTGGCTTCGCCGTCGGCGACCAGCACGCTGGGCATCTCGGCCGGGTCGGCGCTGCGCTGCGGGTCGACCGGCAGCTTCGCGGTCCAGGTGGCGCCGCTCCAGGCCGCCTCGGGCTGGGCGGCATTGACGATGACGCCGCCGGTCTCGGGCATGAAGGCCAGCGCCTTGCCCTGCCAGGCGGCCGGCAGGCCGGCGACGCGCACGACGAGCCGGTCGCCTTCGAGGGCGGCGCTCGCCTGCGCGCCGGCCAGGTCGCGCGGCACGGCGGCCTGCGCGTCGGCAAAGGCCTTCGCGTGGCCGGCGGTGGCGGCGCGCACCGGCAGATCGAGCGCGAACTCGCCTGACTCCGGGATGCAGACGTCCTTGCAGACCAGCCAGTCGGCCTTCAGCGACACCGGCAGCGATTCGCCCGCGAAGCCGGCCGGCACGGTGAGCTTCACCGGCAGCAGCACGGTGCCGTCGTAGCCGTAGTTCAGCAGCGGGCCGATCGGCAGCTTCTTGGGCGTCGGCCACTCGATGTCGCCGGCGGCGAAGCCGGCGGGCAGCTTCCATTCGAAGGTCGTCGGCAGGCCGGAATCGCCCGGGTTCTTCCAGTAGGTGTGCCAGTGCGGCTGGTGCGTGATCGACAGGCCCAGCCAGACCGGCTTGCCGGCGGCGACGCCTTCGGGCGCGTGGGCCAGCAGCTCGGCCCGCACCTGCGGCGTGGTGACGACGGCGCCGGCGGCCGAGGCCAGCAGCGGGAAGACGCCGGCGGCCAGCGCCAGCAACAGACGGAAGGGTTTCATCAGGTCTCGATTGTCGGGCTCAGCGCCGCGGCAGCACGTGCGTGCCGCCCACCGGCAGCACGAAGAACGCGTCGTCGGCCACGCCCTGGGCGCGCCGCGCGGCGGCCAGTTCGGCCGGCGGGGTGTCGAGCGACTCGTCGGTCAGCTGGAAGGTTCCCCAGTGCACGCCGAGCGACCGCTTGGCGCCGAGGTCGCGGTGGATCTGCACCGCCTCGGCCGGGTTGACGTGCTGCGAGGCCATGAACCAGCGCGGCTCGTAGGCGCCCACCGGCAGCAGCGCGATGTCGAAGCCGCCGTCGCGCTGGCGTTCGGCGAAACGGCGGCGGATGTCCTCGAAGTCGGGCGAGTAGCCGGTGTCGCCGGCCCAGAAGAGGTGGAAGCGCGGCGCGAAGACGGCGAAGCCGCCCCACAGCGTCTGCATGCGGTCGTGCAGGCCGCGGCCGGACCAGTGCTGCGCCGGGGTCAGCACGATGTCGAGCGCGCCCACGCGGTGGCCCTGCCACCAGTCGAGCTCGACGGCGTGCTCGATGCCGGCATCGGCGAGCCAGGCCTTCAGCCCCAGCGGCACGACGAACAGCGGCGGGCCGCCGGGCTGCGCGGCGAGCGCCTTCACGCTCGCCTCGTCGAGGTGGTCGTAGTGGTTGTGCGAGATCAGCACGACGTCGATGCGCGGCAGGTCGGCGATCGGCAGCGCCGGCGGCTGCGCGCGCCGCGGCCCCAGCCAGGACAGCGGCGACGCACGCTCGCTGAAGACGGGGTCGGTCAGCAGGTTGATGCCGTCGAACTGCGCCAGCACGGTGGCGTGGCCGATCCAGGTGACGGCGGGCTCCATCGCGGCGCCGGCCTTCGCGTTGGCGTGCAGGAAGCCGAGGTCGGGCGCATGCGTCGGCACCGCGGTCTGCGCCACCGCCGGCAGGCCGGCACGCCAGGCGTCCAGGCGCCAGCGCAGCAGGTCGGCCACGGTCTTGGGCGTGAACTCGAGGTGGTTGTTCTGGAAGCCGCCGGGGCGGTGGTGCGCGGGCGCGCCCGCGGTCCACGCCGGGGCGCCGGCAAGCACGCCGGCGATGACGGCGCCGAGGGCTCTTCGCTTGGACGGCTTGGGCATGGCGCGCATGATCCGCCCGAACCTGAATCCCAGGTGAGCCACCGGGTTCAGGGGTCGGCTGGGGTTGCTTCGGGATGTTTCGGGTTTGTTCGTATAATCCCGCGGTTTGCCGACCGAATCCGGACTCCCGACATGGCGATCGAACGCAATCTCCGCGCCGAACGCCGCTGGAGGGACTTTGAAGAAGATGAGGCGGCGACACCGGACTTCAAGCCGCTGACGCGCGAGGAGGCGCAGGCGCTGCGAGCCAAGGAACCGTCACTGTCACCGTGGCGCGTGATCGGGCTCCAGGTGGGGGTCGGTGGGGTGGCGGCACTGCTTGCAGCGCTCGTCACCGGCAGTCAGGTGGTGGCGTGGTCGGTGCTGTACGGTGCCGCCACGGTGGTGGTGCCCGGGGCCTTGTTGGCGCGCGGCATGACCAGCCGCCTGAGCAGCGTGTCGCCCGGCGCCAGCGCCGTCAGCTTCATGTTGTGGGAGTTTGTGAAGATCGGGGTTTCGGTCGCCATGCTCGCGCTGGCGCCCAAGCTCGTGCAGCCCCTGAGCTGGCCGGCCTTGCTGGTCGGTCTGGTGCTGTGCATGAAGGTTTACTGGCTCGCGCTGTTGTGGCGCGGGCGCTAGAGACAAGTCGAAGATTCGGGACGAGCACACATGGCAGCCACTGGCAACGGGCCGACCGCGGGCGAATACATCGTCCACCACCTGCAGCATCTGCAGAACCACAAGCAATCGGCGGTCGTCGATTTCTCGGTGGTCAACCTCGA
>CAUJHQ010000022.1 GCA_963204815.1 Pseudomonadota bacterium
AGAGGCCGGCGCTGCCCACCGCGAGCATCACGCCGCCGACGAGGCCCAGCAGCTTCGGCAGGTCGGTGTACGCATAGGGCGCGATGCGGCCGAGCGCGTAGTGGTACAGCGTGCCGACCACGGTGGCCGCGAAGCACAGCAGGAAGCCGTAGAAGGTGAGGTGGTGGGCGCGCCGGCGCGCCAGCGTGAAGCGGTCGTCGGCCTCGTTGCAGCCTTCGCCGTGGCCGCCGTCCAGGTACTTCAGGCGCAGCGCGTCGTGCGCCGCCTCGGCCAGCGCGGCGCCGCTGGTCGGCCCGGGCGCCTGCGCACGCCAGAAGCGCACGACACCGACGGTCAGCGCCAGCAGCGCGAAGCCGAACACCGGCGCGAACATCGCCACCATCAGGCCGTGCGGGAAGACGCGGTAGAAGTCGCCCGCCAGCGGCACATGCCACAGCCCGACGTGGCTGGCCGCGGCCAGCACCAGGAACAGTGCCAGCGCCGCCGCGAGCGCGAACGCGACGACGACGCCGTTGCGCCGGTACGCGGCGCCGAACACGGCCGGCCACGCGTAGCCGGCATAGGTTTCGCGCCGCACCTTGGCCATGGCCTGCGGCACGTTGACCGCGAAGGCGTGCGGCGGCGCGTACTGGCAGGCGTGCAGGCAGGCGCCGCAGTTGTGGCACAGGTTGGCGAGGTAGTGCGCGTCGGCGGCCGGAAACGCGAGCCGGCGCGTCATCGCCGGGAAGACGGCGCAGAAGCCCTCGCAGTAGCGGCAGGCGTTGCAGATCTGCAGCACGCGCGCGACTTCGGCTTCCGGCGCGCCGGCGCCGAGCTCGGCGGCCTGCCGCA
Organism: Pseudomonadota bacterium; assembly: GCA_963204815.1. GTDB lineage: Bacteria > Pseudomonadota > Gammaproteobacteria > Burkholderiales > Burkholderiaceae_C > Rubrivivax. The sequence continues at coordinate 832 of CAUJHQ010000022.1, forward strand.
CCAGCGCGTCAAGCGGCTGCACGCTGCACCCCCCGCGCGGCGGCCGCCGCCTGCGTGCCGGCGATGCGGCCGAAGGCCGTGCCGATGCTCATGCCGACGCCGGCGGTGTAGCCCTTGCCGAGCACGTTGCCGGCCATCATCTCGCCGGCGACGAAGAGGTTCGCGCTCGGCCGGCCGCCGAAGCGCACCGCGGCGCCGGCGTCGGTCTTCAGCCCCAGGTAGGTGAAGGTGACGCCGGGGCGCACCGCGTAGACGAAGAACGGCGGCGTGTCGATCGGCCGCGCCCAGTGCGTCTTCGCCGGCACCAGGCCGGCGGTGGCGCAGTCGTCGAGCGCCGTGTGGTCGAAGCTGCCGGGGCGGCAGGCGGCGTTGTAGGCGGTCATGGTCTGCATGAAGCGGCCGGCGTCGAGCCCGAGCGCGCGCGCCAGCGCCGGCAGCGTGTCGGCGCGCGTGCCGTCGAACACCGGCGGCATGAAGCGGCCGATGGCCTTGGCGTCGATGACTGAATACGCCACCTGCCCCGGCTGCTGCGCGACGAGCCGGCCCCAGATCGCATAGCGCTTGGGCCAGAAGTCCTCGCCCTCGTCGTAGAAGCGCTCGCCGTCGCGGTTGACGACGACGCCGAGCGACACGCAGTCGATGCGCGTGCAGATGCCGCCGTCGTACAGCGGCGCGCGCGCGTCGATGGCCACCATGTGCGCCTGCGTGGCGTCGCCCACCGGGTCGGCGCCGGCGTCGAGCATGAACTTCAGCAGCGTGCCGGTGTTGAAGCGCGTGCCGCGGATCAGGAAGTTGTCGGCCGGCCACTCGCCGCGTTCGTTGCGGCCCCAGGCCTCGCGCAGCCATTCGCGGTTGCTCTCGAAGCCGCCGGCCGCCAGCACGCAGGCGCGCGCCTCGAAACGCTGGCCGTTCGACACGGCGGCGACGAAGCGGCCGTCCGCCAGTTCGAGGCGGTCGACCGGCGTGTCGTAGCGGATGTCCACGCCCAGCGCCTCGGCGCTGCGGTAGTAGGCGTTGACGAGCGCCTTGCCGCCGCCCATGAAGAAGGCGTTCGTGCGCGCCGTGTGCAGCGCCCCCGACAGCGAAGGCTGGAAGCGCACGCCATGGCGCCGCATCCACGGCCGGCAGGTGGCGCTGGCGCGGATGACCAGGCGCGCCAGCGCCTCGTCGGTGAGGCCGCCGGTCACCTTCAGCAGGTCCTGCCAGAACTCTTCTTCGGGGTAGGCGTCGACGAGCACGTCCTGCGGCGCGTCGTGCATGCAGCGCAGGTTGCGCACGTGCATCGAGTTGCCGCCGCGCCATTCGCGCGGCGCCGCTTCGAGCAGGCCGACCGACGCGCCGGCCTCGCGCGCCATCAGGGCGGCGCACAACGCGGCATTGCCGCCGCCGATGACCAGCACGTCGAGCATGCGGCGCATCGTACGCGGCGGCGCAGCGTGGCGCGAGGCGCACGCCGGCAACGGGTGTTCAGGCTTCGTGAAGGGTGGCGCCAGGCCAGCCGCCCTGGCGCACCAGCGTGGCGGCCACGTCCTGCAGCGTCACGCGCACGGCCAACGCGGCCGGGCTGAGCTCGTCGTCGGACAGGCTCGCCAGCAGGCTGCGGCGGCGCGCGGCGCGGTCGCCGATCGCCACCGCGGCCAGCTCGGGCGGCACGCGCGCCGCCACCGCGCCCGGCTGCACGGTGGCGACGAAGCCGGCACGCACGGTGTCCATCAGCGTGCCCAGGCCGTCGATCTCCAGTGCCACCTGCGGCACGCAGCGGGCCTGCGCGAACGCGGCGTTCACCACCGCGCGCAGCCCGTGCGAACCGCTGGGCAGCACCAGCGGCAGGCCGGCGAGCGCGGCGATGCGCGTGCGCTTGCCTCGCGGCATGCCGGGCAGCGACGGCGAGCCGATGACGAACAGCGCCTCGTCCAGCAGCGGCAGCACGCTCCAGCGGCGCGCCGACGCCGTCTCGAAGACGACCGCGAGGTCGAGCACGCGGGCGTTGAGCATGGTGCCCAGCGTGCCCGACAGGCTCTCCACCAGGTGCACGCGCACGCCGGGGTGGCGCTCGCGCAGCGCGGCCAGCAGCGGCAGCGCCAGCACGGCCGCCGTGCTCGACGCCAGGCCCAGGCTGACCTGGCCGCTCAGGCGCGATTCGCGCGCGGCGGCGGCGGCCGCGTCGGCGTGGCGCAGCGCGAGCCGCGCTTCGCTGAGGAAGGCGATGCCGGCCTCGGTGGGCCGCACGCCCGCCGGGCCGCGCTGCAGCAGGCGCGTCGCGAGCTCGCTCTCGAGTCGGCTGATCTGCTGGCTCAGCGCCGACGTGACCACGCCCAGTTCGACGGCGGCACGCCCCATGCTGCCGGTCTCGGCAACGCGCACGAAGTAGCGCAGCTGGCGCAGTTCCATGGCGCGCGATTCTAGGAACCGGCGGCGGGTGCGCGCGCGCCCTGGCCGGCATCGGCGCGCAGCGCGATCAACGACCCCGCGATCACGCCCGCCAGGCCCAGCGCGTGCCAGCCGGTGAGCGGCTCGCCGAGCGCGAGCGCCGCGAACGCGAGGCCGAAGATCGGCACCCAGTAGAACCACATCGCCGTGCGCGCGACGCCGATGCGCGCGATGGCGCGGTTCCAGGCGATCGCCGCGAGCGCGGTGGCACCGATGCCGGAGAACAGGATCAATGCCCACGACAGCGCGCCCGCCTCGCGCAGCGGCGCCAGCACCGGCGCGCCGCCCGCCGCGAGGTGCAGCGCCAGCATCGCCGAGCCGATGGCATGCACCACCCAGCTGATCTCCAGCGCCGACAGCCCGCGCGACAGGCGCTGCACCATCGCGCCGCCGGCCGCGAAGCTGGCCACCGAGCCCAGCAGCAGCAGGTCGCCGGCCCAGCCGGTGCCGAGCGCGGCGCCGGGCCGATTCAGCACCACCAGCGCGACGCCGCCGAAGCCGACCGCGATGCCGACGAGCCGGCGCCCGCCCAGCCGTTCGCGCAGCAAGGCCGACGCGACGAGCGACGACACCAGCGGCGTCAGCGACATCACGATCGCGGCGTTGGTGGCCGTGGTGT
>CAUJHQ010000023.1 GCA_963204815.1 Pseudomonadota bacterium
GTGATGAGGCTCTGTTCGGCCTTGACGCTGTCGCCGGGCTTCACGAGCACTTCGATGACGGCCACGTCCTTGAAGTCGCCGATGTCCGGCACCTGGATGTCGATGAGGGCCATGTCAGACCTTTGCCTTGAGGGTGTGCAGCCGCACCGGGGCGGCCGAACTGGTGTCGAATTCGCAGCCTGCCAGCACGCCGGCTTCGGCCACTTCGCGCGCCGAGCGCGCCCGTTCGTAGACGGCATGCATCGCGCCGAGCGCGAAGCGGCGGCCGGAGCCGATCGCCCAGAAGCGTTCGAACTCGAACACCTCGCGGTACGACTCGACGCCGAAGATGCCGTGCCGGTTGGCCAGCAGGATCGAGAACTGGCTGCTCTCGTAGGGGTCGCTGTCGTGCTCCTTCGTGTTCATGAAGAAGCGTTCCTTGAGCTTCGGGTGCAGCCGCGTGAAGGTGTCGAAGATCGCGTCGCGCGAGTGCAACTGCAGTTCGTCCTTCGGCAGCGCCGCCAGCGCCTGCCGCAGCACCGGGAAGTGCGCGGTGCTGCCGACACAGCCGACGAAGGTGCCCGCCACTTCGAAGATCTTCGAGTTCGCCTCGTAGCCGGGCGGCAGCCGCGTCTCGCCGAACGTCACCAGGGAGTCCGACGCGATCGCGAGCGTGCCGCCGAGCCTGGCGACGACGACCGTGCTCACAGAAGCGCGCGACGGAAGTCGGCGAGCAAACCGCCGAGGTAGGCGTTGAAGCGCGCCGCCGCCGCACCGTCGATGACGCGGTGGTCGTAGCTCAGCGACAGCGGCAGCACGAGGCGCGGCACGAAGGCCTTACCGTCCCACACCGGCTTCGTCTGGCCCTTGGACAGGCCGAGGATCGCGACCTCCGGGGCGTTGATGATCGGCGTGAAGTGCGTGCCGCCGATGCCGCCGAGCGAGCTGATGCTCATGCAGCCGCCGGTCATGTCCGCCGGCCCGAGCTTGCCGTCGCGCGCCTTCTTGGCCAGATCGCCCATCTCCTGGCTGATCTGCAGGATGCCCTTCTGGTCGGCGTTCTTCAGCACCGGCACGACCAGGCCGTTCGGCGTGTCGGCGGCGAAGCCGATGTGGAAGTACTGCTTGTAGACGAGCGCGTCGCCATCGAGGCTGGCGTTGAAATCGGGGAACTTCTTCAGCGCCGAGACCACCGCCTTGATGACGAAGGCGAGCATCGTCACCTTGACGCCGCTCTTCTCGTTCTCCTTGTTGAGCTGGACGCGGAAGGCCTCGAGCTCGGTGATGTCCGCTTCGTCGTTGTTGGTGACGTGCGGGATCATCACCCAGTTGCGGTGCAGGTTCGCGCCGCTGATCTTCTTGATGCGGCTGAGGTCCTTGCGCTCGATGGGGCCGAACTTCGCGAAGTCGACGTTCGGCCACGGCAGCAGGCCCGGGATGCCGCCGCCGGCCGCGGCCGCCGCGGGCGCCTTCGACTTCTGGGCGGCCGTCTGCGTGCTCCCGGCCATCACGCCCTTCACGAAGCCCTGCACGTCGCCCTGCGTGATGCGGCCCTTCGGGCCGCTGCCCTTGACCTCGGCCAGCGGCACGCCGAGTTCGCGCGCATAGCGGCGGATCGACGGCGATGCGTGCGGCAGCGAAGCGCTCGGCGTCGCCGGCGCGTGCGGCGGCACCGCCACGGCGGGCGCGGCGGCCGGCACAACGGCCGCGGCGGGCGCGGCGGGCGCGACCACGGCGGCTGCGGCCGCCGGTGCGGGCGCCGCGGGCGCCACGCCGGCCGCGCCTTGCAGCACGGCCACGAGCGAGCCCTTCTTCACCTTGTCGCCGACCTTCACGTTCACCGCGGTCACGGTGCCGGCATGCGACGAGGGGATCTCCATCGACGCCTTGTCGCTCTCCACCGTGATCAGGCTCTGCTCGACCTTGACGCTGTCGCCGGGCTTCACGAAGACCTCGATCACCGCGACCTCGTCGAAATCGCCGATGTCGGGCACGACCACCTGCACGGGGCCCGCGGCGGCGGCCGGGGCGGCGGCAGCGGCGGGCGCCGCGGCCGGAGCAGCGGCGGGCGCAGGCGCCGGCGCGGCCGCCGCGACGGGCGCGGCCGCCCCCGCGGTCTCCAGCAGCAGCACCAGCGTGCCTTCGTTGACCTTGTCGCCGATCGCGACCTTCATTTCCTTGACCACGCCGGCGGCCGACGACGGAATCTCCATCGAGGCCTTGTCCGACTCCACCGTGAGCAGCGACTGGTCCGCGGCGACGCTGTCGCCCGGCTTCACCAGCAACTCGATCACTTCCACGTCCTTGAAGTCGCCGATGTCCGGCACCTTCACTTCGACCAACGCCATGTCTCGTCTCCGTTCTTGAGTTGTCGTCAGGCGTAGAGCGGGTTGAGCTTCGCCGGGTTGATGCCGTACTTCGCGATCGCCTCGCCGACCTTGGACAGCGGCACCGTGCCTTCTTCGGCCAGCGCGCGCAGCGCGGCGACGACGACGTAGTGGCGGTTCACCTCGAAGTGCTCGCGTAGCTTGCCGCGGAAGTCGCTGCGGCCGAAGCCGTCGGTGCCCAGCACCTTGAAGGCGCGCCCCTTCGGGATGAAGGCGCGGACCTGCTCGACGTAGTTCTTCATGTAGTCGGTGGCGGCCACCACCGGGCCGGCATGCGCCGACAGCTGCTGCGTCACGAAGGGCACGCGCGGCTCGGCGCCTGGGTTCAGCAGGTTGTGGCGCTCGCAGTCCTGGCCGTCGCGGGCCAGCTCGTTGAAGCTGGGGCAGCTCCAGACGTTGGCCGACACGCCCCAGTCGCTGTCGAGCAGGTCGCGCGCGGCCTGCACCTCGCGCAGGATGGTGCCGCTGCCCATCAGGTTGACGCGCGGCGTCTTCTTCGGGCCTTCCTCGAGCAGGTACATGCCCTTGATGATCTGCTCCTCGGTGCCGGGCTTCAGGCCGGGCATCGGGTAGTTCTCGTTGAGCAGCGTGAGGTAGAAGTAGACGTTCTCCTGCCGCTCGACCATGCGCTTCAGGCCGTGGTGAATGATCACGCCGACCTCGTGCGCGAAGGTCGGGTCGTAGCTCACGCAGTTCGGAATGGTGCCGGCGAGGATGTGGCTGTGGCCGTCCTCGTGCTGCAGGCCCTCGCCGTTCAGCGTCGTGCGGCCGCTCGTGCCACCGAGCAGGAAGCCGCGCGCCTGCATGTCGCCCGCCGCCCAGGCCAGGTCGCCGATGCGCTGGAAGCCGAACATCGAGTAGTAGATGAAGAACGGGATCATCATGCGGTTGTTCGTCGAGTACGACGTCGCCGCGGCGATCCAGCTCGCCATGCCGCCCGCTTCGTTGATGCCTTCCTGCAGGATCTGGCCGTTCTCGGCCTCGCGGTAGTACATGACCTGGTCCTTGTCGACCGGCGTGTACTTCTGCCCTTCGGGGTTGTAGATGCCGATCTGGCGGAACAGGCCTTCCATGCCGAAGGTGCGCGCCTCGTCGACGAGGATGGGCACCACGCGCGGGCCGATGGCCTGGTCGCGCAGCAGCTGCGTCAGGAAGCGCACGTAGGCCTGCGTGGTGCTGATCTCGCGCCCTTCGGCGGTCGGCTCGAGCACGGCCTTGAAGGTCTCCAGCGACGGCACGGTGAAGCTCTCTTCGGCCTTCGGGCGCCGCTTGGGCAGGTAGCCGCCCAGCGCCGCGCGACGCTCGTGCAGGTACTTCATCTCCGGCGTGTCGTCGGCCGGCTTGTAGAACGGGATCTTCGGCAGGTCGGCGTCGGGGATTGGGATGTTGAAGCGGTCGCGGAAGTAGCGGATGTCCTCGTCGGTCAGCTTCTTCGCCTGGTGCGCCGTGTTCTTGCCTTCGCCGGCGCGGCCCATGCCCCAGCCCTTGACCGTCTTGATGAGCAGCACGGTCGGCTCGCCGGTGTGGTGGGTGGCCTTGTGGAAGGCCGCGTACACCTTGCCGGCATCGTGGCCGCCGCGGCGCAGCGCCCAGATGTCTTCGTCGCTCATCTTGGCCACCATCTCCAGCGTGCGCGGGTCGCGGCCGAAGAAGTTCTTGCGCACGAAGGCGCCGTCGTTGGCCTTGAAGGCCTGGTAGTCGCCGTCCAGCGTGTCGAGCATGATCTTGCGCAGCGCGCCGTCCTTGTCGCGCGCCAGGAGGGGGTCCCACTCCTTGCCCCAGATCAGCTTGATGACGTTCCAGCCCGAGCCGCGGAACTCGCCTTCGAGCTCCTGGATGATCTTGCCGTTGCCGCGCACCGGGCCGTCCAGGCGCTGCAGGTTGCAGTTGATGACGAAGACCAGGTTGTCGAGCTTCTCGCGCGCCGCCAGGCCGATGGCGCCCAGGCTCTCGGGCTCGTCCATCTCGCCGTCGCCGCAGAAGACCCAGACCTTGCGCTTGCTGGTGTCGGCGATGCCGCGCGCGTGCAGGTACTTCAGGAAGCGCGCCTGGTAGATGGCCATCAACGGGCCCAGGCCCATCGACACCGTCGGGAACTGCCAGAACTCCGGCATCAGCTTGGGGTGCGGGTAGCTGCTGAGGCCCTTGCCGCCCACTTCCTGGCGGAAGTTGAGCAGCTGGTCTTCGGAGATGCGGCCTTCCAGGAAGGCGCGGGCATAGATGCCGGGCGCGCTGTGGCCCTGGATGTAGAGCAGGTCGCCGCCGTGCACGCCGTCGTCGGCATGCCAGAAGTGGTTGAAGCCGGCCGCGAACATGTGCGCCAGGCTGGCGAAGCTGCTGATGTGGCCGCCGAGGTCACCGCCGTCGGCCGGGTTCAGGCGGTTCGCCTTCACGACCATCGCCATCGCGTTCCAGCGCATGTAGGCACGCAGGCGGCCTTCGAGCTCGAGGTTGCCGGGGCTGCGCTCTTCCTGGTCGGGCGGGATCGTGTTGATGTAGGCCGTGTTGGCCGAGAACGGCATGTCGATGCCGCGGTGGCGCGCTTCGTCGATCAGCTGGTCGAGCAGGAAGTGGGCGCGGTCCGGCCCCTCGTTGGCGATGACGGCGGCCAGGGCCTCCAGCCATTCGCGCGTTTCCTGCGCGTCCGGATCGTTGGCGGCATTGCCGAGGAAGGACTCCGGCAGAGCGGACATGCTTGTCTCCTGTTGATTTGTGGGGCCTGGAACGGGCGGGAGTGTGGCACAGGTCGCCCAGATTTCAAATAGTGCCTTGCTGTTTCATATTATGGGATCCAAAGTGTTCGGATCTGCCAACCGCCCCCCGGATAATCGCCGTGATGCCTGTCCCGCGAAAACCCTTTGCATCGCCGACGCCCCCGCTGCGCGACGCGCGCCGCCTGTTCGGCCTGTGGTGGCGCCGCCAGTCCCCGGCCCGCCAGGACCGCTTCGCGACGCTGGGCCCGCTGGTGTCGGTGCTGCTGTTCCTAGCGGCGATCATCTCGGCCTTCTGGTACCTGCGCAACGAGGAGATCGAGCGTGAGACCGAATCGGTCAAGCGCGACGCCGAGATCACGCAGCAGCAGATCGGCCTGCGCCTGATCCAGAACCAGGAGCAACTGACGCGCATGGCGCGCGAGCTCGGCACGCGCGAGATGGACGTCAACCGCTTTCTCGGCGTGGCCATCGGCTACACGCGCGAGCGCCCGGAAGTCACCCACGTCAGCTGGGTCGGCGCGAACCGCGCGCCCAAGGCCAGCCACTGGGGGCTGCTCTACAACCCGGACGACCTCGGCACCACGGGCGGCATCGCGCCGGCGCTGCCCTCGGGCGCGGCGGAGAGCGCGCCCGAGCTCGCCTTCCGCAGCGTGCGGGCGACGCGGCAGCCCACCTACTCGCGCCCCTTCACCGACCCCAGCGGCGCGTCGGTGTTCCAGCTGCAGATGCCGCTGCTCGAGCAGGGCAACTTCGCCGGCGCGCTGATCGTCGAGTATTCGGTCGACGCGCTGCTGCGCAACTTCGTGCCCGCCGAGGTGGCGCGCCGCCACACGGTGTCGATCGTCGACGACAGCGGCAAGTCGCTCGCGAGCACGGTGGCGACGCTGCCCGGCCAGGTGACGAGCCGTTCGCCGATCGTCAGCGACGCCCCGTTGACGCCGGCCTTCAACGGCCTGCTACTGCGCGGCCAGGGCTACCGCACGTCGATCGGCCTCATCAGCAACACGCTCTTCTGGATGGTCGTCGCGCTGTCGGTGCTGACGGTGTGGATGCTGCTGGGCACCTGGCGCCACATGCGCCGGCGTTCGCAGATCCAGGGCGCGCTGGTTCAGGAAACGAACTTCCGCCGCGCGATGGAGAACAGCATGCCCACGGGCATGCGCGCGATGGACCTCGACGGCCGCATCACCTACGTCAACGCGGCGTTCTGCCAGATGACCGGCTTCTCCGAGGCCGAGCTCGTCGGCCGCCTGCCGCCCTACCCCTACTGGCCGCCGGACCGCGTCGACGAGAACAGCCGCCTGCTGCTGCAGGAACTGGCCGGCCGCAGCCCGTCGGGCGGCATCGAGGTGAAGGTAATGCGCAAGGACGGCGCGCTCTTCGACGCCCGCATGTACGTGAGCCCGCTGGTCGACCCGAAGGGCCAGCAGACCGGCTGGATGACCAGCGTCACCAACATCACCGAAGCCAAGCGCATCCGCGACCAGCTGTCGGCGTCGCACGAGCGCTTCACCACCGTGCTGGAGGGGCTGGACGCGTCGGTGTCGGTGCTGTCCGTCCAGCAGGGCGAGCTGCTGTTCGTGAACCGCTCGTACCGGCTCTGGTTCGGCAGCGACGCACGCGGCCACGGCCTGCTGGCCGGCGCCACCGCGCTGCCGTTCAACACGCAGAGCGAGGACGACGTCGACCACCTCTCGGGCCTGCCGACGCAGGAGCTGACGGAGGCGAACTCGAACCCGCGCGAGGTCTACGTGGAGTCGCTGCAGAAGTGGTTCGACGTGCGCTCGCGCTACCTGCAGTGGACCGACGGCCGGCTGGCGCAGATGCTCATCGCCACCGACATCACGACCCGCCTGCGGGCCGAGGAACAGGCGGCGCAGCAGGCCGAGAAGGCGCAGGTCACGAGCCGGCTGGTCACGATGGGCGAGATGGCGAGCTCGGTCGCGCACGAGCTGAACCAGCCGCTGACCGCGATCACGAACTACTGCAACGGCATGGTCAGCCGCGTGAAGGCGGAGTCGATCCAGAAGGACGATCTCGTCGCCGCGCTGCAGAAGACGGCCCGGCAGGCCGAGCGCGCCGGGCAAATCATCCACCGCATCCGCGCCTTCGTGAAACGCAGCGAGCCCCAGCGCCAGCCCGCGCAGGCGCGGCAGATCGTCGACGACGCCGTCGAGCTCGCCGGCATCGAGTTCAGGCGCCGCAACGTCGCCATCCACACCTACGTGGCGCAGCGGCTGCCGGTGCTGATGGTCGACCCCATCCTCATCGAGCAGGTGGTGCTGAACCTGCTGAAGAACGCCGCCGAGGCGATCGACAGTGCGCAGCTGGCGCCGGCGCGCCGCCACATCGAGCTGCGCGTGGTGCCACGCCACACCCCCGAGGAAGGGGGGGTCATCGAGTTCAGCGTCACCGACATGGGGCCGGGCCTGAAGGAAGAGGTGATCGGCCGCCTCTACGAGGCGTTCTTCTCGACCAAGGCCGACGGCCTGGGCATCGGCCTGAGCCTGTGCCGGTCCATCGTGGAGTCGCACCGCGGCCGGATGAAGGCACAGAACCTCTACAATGGAAACCTCGTCGTCGGCTGCCGTTTTGCCTTCACGTTGCCGGTGGAACCGGGCGCCCGCACGGACGCCGCACCACCGGCCCCCGAAGCGCCGCCGGCCCCCTCCCCGAACCCCACCGTGACCTCCTGAATGAGCCTGATCCCGAAGAAAGGCACCGTCTACGTCGTCGACGACGACGAGGCCGTGCGCGACTCGCTGCAGTGGTTGCTCGAAGGCAAGGACTACCGCGTCAAGTGCTTCGATTCGTCCGAGTCGTTCCTGTCGCGCTTCGACCCGCGCGAGGTGGCCTGCCTGATCGCCGACATCCGCATGGACGGCATGAGCGGCCTCGAACTGCAGGACCGCCTGCTCGAGCGCAAGAGCCCGCTGCCCATCGTCTTCATCACCGGCCACGGCGACGTGCCGATGGCCGTGACGACGATGAAGAAGGGCGCGATGGACTTCATCGAGAAGCCCTTCAAGGAAGAGGAACTGCTGTCGCTGGTGGAGCGCATGCTCGACCAGGCCCGCAGCGCCTTCAGCCAGCACCAGGAGCAGGCCAGCCGCGACGCCCTGCTGTCGCGCCTGACCACGCGCGAGGCGCAGGTGCTCGAGCGCATCGTCGCCGGGCGCCTGAACAAGCAGATCGCCGACGACCTGGGCATCAGCATCAAGACGGTGGAGGCGCACCGCGCCAACATCATGGAGAAGCTGAACGCCAACACCGTGGCCGACCTGCTCAAGATCGCGCTCGGCGCGCAGAGCAAGGCCTAGGCGCCCGCGCCGCCACCCACCCCGAGGCCGCCTTCGTCGCGGCCTTCGTCATTTCTGCAAGGACCGCTTCCGCATGACCGCCCAGCTGATCGACGGCGTCGCCCTCTCCAAGACCCTGCGCGGCCAGGTGGCCGAACGCGCCGCGCGCCTGGGCCTCAAGCCCGGGCTCGCGGTCATCCTCGTCGGCGACGACCCGGCGAGCGCGGTCTACGTGCGCAACAAGGTCAAGGCCTGCCACGAGCACGGCCTGCACTCGGTGTTCGAGAAGTACGAGGCCACGCTGCCCGAAGCGGCGCTGCTGGCGCGCATCGCGGCGCTGAACGCCGACCCGGCGATCCACGGCATCCTCGTGCAGATGCCGCTGCCGCGCCACATCGACGCGCAGAAGGTCATCGCCGCCATCGCGACGGAGAAGGACGTCGACGGATTCTCGGTGCTGTCGGCCGGCGAACTGGCCAGCGGCCTGCCCGGCCTGCGCCCCTGCACGCCCTACGGCTGCATGAAGCTGATCGAATCGACCGGCGTCGACCTGCGCGGCCGGCACGCGGTCGTCATCGGCCGCAGCAACACGGTCGGCAAGCCGATGGCGCTGATGCTGCTGCAGGCGAACGCCACCGTCACCGTCTGTCACAGCGCCACCGCCGACCTCGCCCACCATGTGCGGCAGGCCGACGTGGTGGTGGCCGCCGTCGGCCGCCGCAACACGGTGACGGCCGGCATGGTGAAACCGGGGGCGATCGTCATCGACGTCGGCATGAACCGCAACGACGAAGGCAAGCTCTGCGGCGACGTCGACTTCGCCGCCGTGAAGGACGTGGCCGGCTGGATCACGCCGGTGCCCGGCGGCGTCGGGCCGATGACCATCACGATGCTGCTGGTGAACACGCTCGAGGCCGCCGAGCGCACACTCCGCCGATGAACCCGCTGCTCGCGCCCGACGACCTGCCGGCCTTCGCGGCCGTGCGCCCCGAACACGTGACGCCGGCGGTCGACCGCCTGCTCGCCGACGCCGAAGCCGCGCTCGCGCACGCCACCAGCGCAGCGGTGCCGGCCGACTACGACGCCATCTCCAGCGTGCTCGACGTCGCCGTCGAACGGCTGTCGCGCGCCTGGTCGGCGGTCGGCCACCTGCAGGCGGTGGCCGACACGCCGGCGCTGCGCGCCGCGTACGTCGAGAACCTGCCGCGCGTCACCGCCTTCCTGACCCGGCTGGGCGCCGACAGCGGCCTGTACGCGAAGATGAAGGCCGTGGCCCGCCACGCCGAGGGCCTGAGCCCGGCGCGGCGCAAGGCGGTGCAGGACGCGCTGCGCGACTTCGTGCTCGGCGGCGCCGAGCTGAAGGGCGCCGAACGCGAGCGCTTCGCCGAGATCCAGGACCGCCTGGCCGAACTGTCGCAGCGCTTCGGTGACCACGTGCTCGACGCCACCGACGGCTGGTCGATGGTCGTCGACGGCGCTGACCTCGACGGCCTGCCGGCCGACCTGCTGGCGGCCACCCGCGCCGCTGCCGAAGCCGACGGCCGGCCCGGCCACAAGCTGACGCTTCACCAACCTGTCTACGCGCCGGTGATGCAGTACGCGAAGAATCGCGCCCTGCGCGAAACCGTCTTCCGCGCCCACGCCACGCGGGCCAGCGAGTTCGGGCCGCCCGAACTCGACAACACCGAGGTCATGCGCGAACTGGTCCTGCTTCGCCAGGAGGAAGCGGCGCTGCTCGGCCACCCAAGCTACGCCCACCTGTCGCTGGTGACGAAGATGGCCGAATCGCCGGAGCACGTGCTCGGCTTCGTGCGCGACCTCGCGGCGCGCGCCCGCGCGCACGCCGAACGCGACCTCGCCGAGCTCGAGGACTTCGCGGCCCGCGAGCTCGGCCTGCTGCAGCTGGAGGCCTGGGACCGCCCGTTCGCGAGCGAACAGCTGAAGCAGGCGCGCTTCGCGTTCAGCAGCGACGAGGTCAAGCTGTACTTCACCGAGCCGCGCGTGCTCGACGGTCTGTTCCGCCTCGTCGAGGGGCTGTTCGACGTCACCATCCGCGAGGCCGAGGCCTCGGTCTGGCACGACAGCGTGCGCTTCTTCCGGATCGAACGCGCGGGCCAGCCGCTGGCCGCGTTCTACCTCGACCTGCACGCGCGCGCCGGCAAGGAGGGCGGCGCCTGGATGGACGACGTGCGCCAGCGCTGGGCACGCCCGGACGGCCGCGGCCTGCAGCTGCCGGTGGCCCACCTGGTCTGCAATTTCGCGCCGCCGGTCGGCGACCGGCCGGCGCTGCTGACGCACGACGACCTGATCACGCTGTTCCACGAGTTCGGCCACGGCCTGCACCACATGTTGACGCGCGTCGACGAGCTCGCCGTCGCGGGCATCGCCGGCGTCGAATGGGACGCCGCCGAACTGCCGAGCCAGTTCATGGAGAACTTCTGCTGGGAGTGGGACGTGGTCTCGCGGCTGTCGGCGCACGTCGACACCGGCGCCCCGCTGCCCCGGCCGCTGTTCGAGAAGATGCGCGCGGCGCGCAACTTCCAGAGCGGGCTGACGATGCTGCGCCACTGCGAGTACGCGCTCTTCGACATGCGCTTGCATCTTGAAACGTCCGGCGCCACCCGGCTCCACGCACTGGCCGACGAAGCGCGGCGCGAAGTGGCCGTGGTCCGCGCCCCCGACTTCCTGCGTTACCCGAACACCTTCACGCACCTCTTCGACGGCGGCTACGCGGCCGGCTACTACGGCTACGCGTGGGCCGAGGTGCTGTCGGCCGACGCCTTCAGCGCCTTCGAGGAGGCCGGCCTGTTCGACGCCGCCACCGGGCGCCGCTATCTCGAGGCCATCCTCGAAGTCGGCGGCAGCCGGCCGGCGCTGGAGAGCTTCGTCGCCTTCCGCGGCCGTGAACCACGACTCGATGCGTTGTTGCGGCACCAGGGCATCGCTTGAGTGGCACGGGCATGTGGGCTAGATTCCGCGCCATGAAGCGACTGCCGATCTGCGCCCTCGTCCTCGCCGCCGCGCCGCTGGCGGCGCAGGCCCAGTACAAGGTCGTCGGCCCGGACGGCAGCGTGACCTACACCGACCGCCCGCCGGCCGGCGCCAAGGTCACCGCGATCAGCGCCCGTGCCGGCGCCACGCCGCTGTCCAGCGACATCGACCTGCCCTTCGATCTGCGCCAGGTGGCGGGCCGCTACCCGGTCACGCTGTACACCGCGCCCGAGTGCCCGCCTTGCGACAGCGGCCGGCAGCTGCTGCAGCAGCGCGGCATCCCGTACGCCGAGCGCAGCGTCACCACCGACGACGACGCCGCCGCGCTCGAGCGCGCGGTGGGCGGCCGCACGCTGCCGTCGCTGTCGATCGGCAGCCAGGGGCTGCGCGGCTTCGGTGCCACCGACTGGGCGGCCTACCTGGACGCCGCCGGCTACCCGCGCACGTCGCGCCTGCCGCGCGGCTGGCAACCCCCGGCAGCGGTGCCGCTGACCGTGCGCGCCGGCGCCCCGGCACGCCCCGCAACGCCGGCCGCCCCGGCCGAGCGCCCGGCGCCCGAGGACGAACCGTCGGTGCCGCGCGTCGGCGAGTCGACGATCCGCTTCTAGGCCGTTGCGCCCAGGCGGCGCGCCAGCCACGACCCGGCGCCCACCGCGCCGCCCACGGCCCAGAACAGCGCGGCCGCCCCGACCACCGTGCCCACCGCGCCGAACAGCAGCGGCATCGCCGTGCTCGACGCGTTGATCGCCATCGAGCGGAACGCCAGCGCCTCGCCGTGGCGGTCGTCGGGGGTGATGTGGTGCAGCATCGACATGATCATCGGCTGCACGCAACCCAGCGTGAGGCCGAGCACGACCGCGCAGGCGCCCATCAGCCACGGCGAGGCGGCCAGCGGGTAGAGCGCGAAGACGACGCCGGTGCCGAGCATCGAGCCGCGCACCACCTGCACCTCGTTCAGCCGGTGCGCGAGCATCGGGATGAACAGGCGCACCGCCGTCACCGACAGCGTGAACGTGCCCAGCACGAGGCCGATGGTGCTGGCGCTGAAGCCGCGCTCGTGGCCGAGGATGGGCACCGCGAAGGCGTGCACGTCCCAGCACATCGACAGCAGCCAGTTCACCGCGAGCAGCCGCTTCATGCCGGGCGTGACGAGCAGGTCCCAGGCGGTGCGGGCACTGCGTGCGGCGCCCGGCGGCGCGCTGCGCGGCACCGAGCGCGCTGCCGCCACCGTGGCCAGCGGCAGCAGCAGCATCAACGCGTAGGCCACCGCGAAGCCGGCGAGGTCGATCGCGAAGCCGACCGCCACCGGCCCGATGACGTTGGAGAAGGCCGGCGCGATCGACAGCCAGCTGAACAGGCGCACGCGTTCGGTGCTGTCGCGCGCGGCGAGGCCGGCGGTGCGCTGGACCGTCAGCATGCCCATGTTGGCGCCCGAGCCGCTCAGCGTGGCCGCCGCGCACAGCAGCGCGAAGTGCGCCGCGCCCTGCAGGAAGGTGGAAGCCACGGCGAGCACGGCGCCGCCGATGGCCAGCAGCGCCGCGATGCGCACCGGCCGGTGGTAGCCGTGGCGGTCGGCGAGCCGGCCCGAGTGCAGCGCCAGCAGCACCGGCGCGGCGGCGAACAGCGCCAGCAGAAGGCCGACCGCCCAGGCGCTGTAGCCCTCGCGCAGCGCCTGCAGCGGCGCCGCCATGCGCAGGCCGGCCATCGACGCGTGCAGTCCCATCTGGCCGACGATCAGGGCCACCAGGACACGCGCCGACCGCGGCGGGGCCGGCGCGGCGTCAGGCATCGGGCGTGTCTTCGCCGCCGGGCAGCAGTTGCATCGCGCGGGCCTCGGGCAGCGCCTCCACGCCCTTCAGCTGGCGCACCATCGCGCGCGTGCGCGTCTCGGCCTGGTCGATCGTGTTGCTGGCTTCCTCGAGCTTCTTCTTCGTCTTCGCGAGCACGTCGCCGAACTTCGCGAACTCGGTCTTCACCGCGCCCAGCACCTCCCAGACCTCGGCCGAGCGCTTTTCCAGCGCCAGCGTGCGGAAGCCCATCTGCAGGCTCGTCAGCGTGGCCAGCAGCGTGGTCGGCCCGGCGAGCATGACCTTGAACTCGCGCTGCAGCCCTTCGACGAGGCCGGGCCGGCGCAGCGCCTCGGCGTACAGGCCCTCGGTGGGCACGAAGAGGATGCCGAAGTCGGTGGTGTGCGGCGGCGCCACGTACTTCTCGCGGATCGTCTTCGCCTCCAGGCGCAGGCGCGTCTCGATCGCCTTCGCAGCCGCCTCGGCGGCCTGCGGGTCGGCGCGCTCGTGGGCGTCGAGCAGGCGTTCGTAATCCTCGCGCGGGAACTTGGCGTCGATCGGCAGCCAGAGCGGCGCGCCGTCCTGGCGTTGGCCCGGCAGCTTGATCGCGAACTCGACGCGTTCCTTGCTGCCCGGCACGGTGGCCACGTTGGTCGCAAACTGCTCGGGCGTGAACACCTGCTCCAGCAGCCCGGCGAGCTGCACCTCGCCAAAGATGCCGCGCGTCTTCACGTTCGTCAGCACGCGGTTCAGCGCGCCGACGTCGCGCGCCAGCGTCTGCATCTCGCCCAGGCCCTTGTGCACCTGCTCCAGGCGGTCGGCCACCTGCTTGAAGCTTTCGCCCAGGCGCTGC
>CAUJHQ010000024.1 GCA_963204815.1 Pseudomonadota bacterium
TCAACCCGCCGCGCCCCCCAACGCCCCCCGCACCGCCCGCGCCAGCTCCGCCCGCCGGTACGGCTTGGCCAGCAGCATCACCCCCACGTCCAGCCGCCCGTGGTGGACGATGGCGTTCTCGGTGTAGCCCGACGTGTACAGCACCTTCAGCCCCGGGCGCCGCTGCAGCGCGGCATCGGCGAGTTCGCGGCCGGACATGCCGCCGGGCATGACGACGTCGGTGAACAGCAGGTCGATGCCCGGCTCGCGTTCGATGACCGCCAGCGCCGCCGCGCCGCTGTCGGCGTCGAGCACGCGGTAGCCCAGCGCCTGCAGTTCGGTGCAGGCGTAGCGCCGCACCAGGTCGTCGTCTTCCACGACCAGCACGGTCTCGGCGCCGCCGGCCGGCGCGGCCGCGGGCGGGGCAGGGGCGGGGCGGGCGTCGGGGCCGGTGGCGCGCGGCAGGTACAGCTTCACCGTGGTGCCGTGCCCCGGCTCGGAATAGATGCTGATGTGGCCGGCCGACTGCTTCGTGAAGCCGTAGACCATCGCCAGCCCGAGGCCGGTGCCCTTGCCCTTCTCCTTCGTCGTGAAGAAGGGCTCGAACACCTTCTGCAGGTGCTCGGGCGCGATGCCGGTGCCCGTGTCGGACACCGCCACCATCACGTACTGGCCGGGCGTGACGTCCGGGTGGTCCTGCACGTAGCTGCGGTCGAGCGCGGCGTTCGCCGTCTCCAACGTCAGGCGGCCGCCGCGCGGCATGGCGTCGCGCGCGTTGAGGCACAGGTTCAGCAGCGCGTTCTCGAACTGGCCGGGGTCCACCATCGCCGGCCACAGGCCGGCACCGCGCACCAGCTCCACCTCGATGTGCTCGCCCAGCGTGCGCCGCAGCAGCGGGTCCATCGCGGCCACGCGCTGGTTGATGTCGACGGCGGCCGGCGTCAGCGCCTGCTTGCGCGCGAAGGCCAGCAGCTGCTGCGTGAGCTCGGCGCCGCGCTGGGCGGCAGCGCCGATCATCTCGGCGAGCTGCCGCTTGAAGGGGTCGTCGGCGTTCTGCTCGGCCAGGATCTCGGCGTTGCCCAGCACCACCGTCAGCAGGTTGTTGAAGTCGTGCGCCACGCCGCCGGTCAGCTGGCCTATCGCCTCCAGCCGCTGCGCCTGCAGCAGGCGCGAGTTCAGGCGCGCGATGTCGTCGCGCTGCGCCTGCAGCGATTGCGCGGCTTCGTTCAGCACCGTCATCAGCGTGCCGAGCTCGCCGCGCGGCAGCGGCGGCGCGATGCGCGCGCCGAGGTCGCCGGTGGCCATCTGCTGCGCCATGCGCGTCATGCGCGTCACCTGCTTGCGCAGCGCGACCTCGGCGACCAGCCAGACGGCCAGGAACAACGCCACCGCGGCCGCCGCGAGCAGCGCGATGTCCTGCGCGAAGCGGCGGTTCGCGGCCGCCACCAGCGCGGCCTTCGGCGCGCCGGCCAGCACGTGCACGCGTGCGTTGGCGATCGGCGCACTGTCGGCCAGCGCCCACCGGTAGGCCTGGCCGTCGGCGCCGGCAATGTCGTCGGCGACGGGGCCGCGCCGCGTCGACGCGAACTCGAACAGCGGCGTGCCGGCGATGCTGCCGCCGACCGTGGCGCCCGGTGCATCGGCCAGCGTCGACGCGAGCACCGTGCCCTTGCCGTCGACGATGAGCACCCGCGCTCCGGGCACCGCCAGATCGTCGGCGAGCGCCAGCTTCTTCAGGTTCAGCGACGCCAGCAGCACGAACTTCAGCGCGCCCTGCGGCGTGCGCACCGGGTAGGCCACCTGCAGCACCGCCATGCCGGTGAGGCGACCGAAGGTGGGCTCCAGCACCACCTCGCCGCGCGTGACGAGGGCGCGCTGGAAGTAGTCGCGGTTGTTGAGGTCGAGCTCGCGGCCGCTCTGCAGCGAGTCGCAGAACAGGCGGCCGTCGGGGCGGATGGTGAGGATGCCGGTGTACTGCGGGTAGGTCTCGCGCACCTCGGACAGGAAGGCCGAACAGGCGACGCGGTCGTCGGTGTCGAGGTCGCGTGCGCGGGCGAGGCCGAAGTGCAGCTGCGCCGTGCCCTGGATGCGGTCGCGCAGCGCGCCGGCGGTGTTCTGCGCCATCTGCGCCAGGCGCTGGTTGTCGGCGCGCAGCGCGGCGTCGCGGTCCTGGATGAAGCGCGCCAGCACGGCCAGCGCCGGCAGAAGCGTGGCCAGCAGTGCAATCAACAGCAGCCGCGCACGGATGCTCATGCCAGCGCCCCTCCTGTCGTTCGTGCCGCCCGGGCCGGGCTGCTAAGCTGCCCCTCGCGCCTGACGGCCATCATAAGCGTCCGCAGCGCGCGCCCGAGGGAGGCTTGCATGGCGCAGGGACGGCTGCTGATCCTGGACGACGACGCCACCGTCGGCCAGGTGCTGTTGATGGGCGCGCAGGTGTCGGGCTTCGAGGCGCGCCACTGCACCGAGGTGGAGGCCTTCTTCGAGGCGCTGGCGGGCTGGCCGCCCAGCCACGTGGCGATCGACCTCACGCTGCCCGGCACCAGCGGCGTGCAGGTGCTGCAGCGGCTGGCCGCCGCCGGCTGCCGCGCGCGCGTGCTGATCTGCAGCGGCGCGGGCGCCGCCGAGCTGGCTGCCGCACTCGCCGAGACGCGGGTGCTCGGCCTCGACGGCGCCGGCGTGCTGCCCAAGCCCTTCGCGCTGGCAGCGCTGCGGCAGCTGCTGGCCTGAGCGTCCCGGCCTGCTGGACGAAGTGAACGCAGCTTGCGCCAGATCGAAGGGCGGCGCGGCGGTCCGGCGCTACGCTGGGCCTTTGCCGGTGGAGTTGCCATGGAAGTCACCAGCGTTGCCGAGGTCCGCGAGTTCATCCGTCGCAAGCAGGAGCTCGAGATGCAGCTCGCCGATGCACTGCTCGCGGTCTTCAACGACCCGCAGCAGGGGCTGATCGGGCCGCTGCGCCACCTGGTCGGGCTGGCGATGGCCGACATCAACGGCATCCAGAAGCAGCAGCCGAACAATTTCAACACCGTTCGCGACAAGAAGAACTGGCCCGGCTATGCCGGTGTGCAGGGCTTCGACTTCCGGCGCGCCGACTGGACCGACGGCCAGATCGCCGCTTTCGCGAGCGGGCTGAAGGCCGAGCACTGTGCCGACTGGATCCGCATCTACGGCGAAGTCGTCGAGGACGTGCTGAAGGGCAGCGCGGACGACAAGCGCAAGTCGTACCAGACGCTGGCCGACGAAGGCTTCTGGGAGAAGAAGGAAGGCGGTCTGCGCCAGCGCTTCGACGCGAACAAGAATCCCAAACACACGGAGTACGCGGCGGCGCGCACGGAGGCCTGGGTCCAGGCGTCATCACGCCCGGCATCCGGCATCGCCCGCTGGGACGTCGACTTCGACAAGGACACCACCGGTCGCATGGACCAGGTGTTCGGCCTCATGCCCGGGGCCACGATCTCGGGCACGACCACCGACAACATCTTTTTCCTCGACAAGTTCAGCCGCATGCACCTGGACCCGGTGTACTACCTGCTGCCGGTGGCGGCGATCGTCGCCGGCGGCCACCATTCGCTGCTCGAGGTGGCGCTGCCGCTGACGCTGAACCACGTCATCGACTACACGGTCGGCCTCTACACGACGCTGCTGCCCAAGCAGGTCGAGGGGGGCAGCGCGCCCACCGGCGCGCTGGCGATCAAGGGCGTGCTGAAGAACTTCGAGGAAAAGCCCGAGAACCACCTGATGCTCGTGTACTACCAGGGCGTCGGCCAGCCGAAGGGCTGCCTGCTGTACGACACGGCGACCGACCTGAGGTCGTGGCAGGTGATCGCGCGTGCCGACGAACGGCTGCTGCGCAAGTTCAAGGAGATCAAGACCGCCTGGCCCGACCGCAACCACGTGCTGAGCCTGTCCTTCATGGGCAACGAACGCACCGACCAGGCGGGCAAGCCGCTGCCGGACAAGAAGGCGCCGCCGGCGAAGAAATAGCGCGGCGCTTCAGGCCCTTGGCACCGCGGCGGCGAGCAGCGGCGCGACGGAGATCGCGTTGCTCGGGTGCGGCACGCAGTCGGTGCTCCACACGCGGCCGATGCCGGCGGCCTGCAGCGCGTCGACGGCGTCGCCGACGAAGAGCGCATGCGTCACCGCCACGTCGACCGACGCGGCGCCGGCCGCGAACGCCAGCCGGGCGGCCGCGATCAGCGTGCGGCCGGTGCTGGCCATGTCGTCGATCAGCACGACGGCGCGGCCGCGGCAGTCCAGCCCCGCCGGCAGCGTGACCTGCACCTCGCGGTCGCCGTGGCGTTGCTTCGTGCAGACCGCGTGGTCGGCCGCCGGCGTGCAGGCGGCGGCCGCGCGGCGCACCCAGGGCGCGGACTCCTCGTCGGGGCCGATGAAGAGCGGCCGTTCGACCTGACGCGCGAGCCAGGCGCCCACCAGCGGCGCGGCACTCAGCGCCACGGCATGGCAGCCGGGCATGACCTCGTCGAGTCGGCTGATGCGGTGCAGGTGCGGGTCGACCGTGACCAGCGCGTCGAAGCGGCTCGCCAGCAGCGCGCCGATGTGGCGCTGGCTCACCGCCTCGCCCGGCGTGAACGCGATGTCCTGCCGCATGTAGGCCAGGTAGGGGCAGACGAGGGTGAGCTGGCGCGCACCCAGCTCGCGCGCGGCGGGCGCGGCGATCAGCAACTCGACGAGGCGCTCGTTCGGCGGGTGCAGCGTGCGCAGCAGCACCACGTGCGGCGGCAGCGCGGGCGGCAGGCGCAGCTTGAGCTCGCCATCGGGGAAGCGGTGGCGCGCGATGGGCAGCGCCGGCACGCCGAGCGCCTGCGCCAGCGCGGCGGCCATCGGCGCTTCGTCGTCGAAGGCGAGCACGGCAGCGGGCGGGCTGTGCAGCGGGGTCATCGGCTCTCCGGGGTGGCGTCGGCGACACGGTAGCCGCTGTCGTGCCCGGCGAGGTCGCGCGCGAAGCCGGCGTCGGCCGGGTAGCAGGCATGGATGCGGTACAGCGTGTCGCCGGCCTGCACGCGGTCGCCGACCTTGCGCAGCAGGTCGACGCCGGCGCCCGGCACCTGCGGCGCGCCGGCCAGGCGGGCGATGCGCGCGAGCTGCAGGTTGTCGATCGCGGCGACGTGGCCATCGCGCGCCGCGGCCACCTCGTGCGTCAACGCGCCCAGCGGCGGCGGCGCCGCACGGCGGCCCTGGGCGTCGATGATGGCCTCCATCTGCGCCAGCGCGCGGCCGGACTCGAGGATGTCGCGCGCGATGCGCCAGCCGTCGCCGCCGCGCACGTCGGGGTCGAACTCGATCACGCGGCCGGCCAGGCGCAGCGCCTTCTCGCGCAGGTCGGCCGGGCCGGCGGGGTCGTTGCGCAGCACGCGCATCACGTCGCGCGCCTCCAGCACCGGGCCGATGCCGTGGCCGATGGGCTGGCTGCCGTCGGTGATCATCACGTCGAGCTGCAGGTTCAGGTGCGTGGCCACGTACTCGAAGAGCTTGCGCAGGCGCTGCGCGGCCGGCATCGAGCGCACCTTCGCGCTCGGGCCCACGGGGATGTCGAGCACCAGGTGGGTGGAGCCGGCGGCGATCTTCTTCGACAGGATGGACGCCACCATCTGCCCCGGCGAGTCGATGCCCAGCGGCCGCTCCACCGAGATCAGGATGTCGTCGGCCGGCGACAGCCCGGCGGTGCCGCCCCAGGCCAGGCAGCCGTTGGTGGCGCGCACGATCTGCTGCAGCCGCTCGAACGGCATCTCCACCTCGGCCAGCACCTCCATCGTGTCGGCGGTGCCGGCCGGCGAGGTGATGGCGCGCGAGCTCGTCTTCGGGCACAGCATGCCGTGCGCGGTGACGATGGGCACGACCAGCATCGACGTGCGGTTGCCCGGGATGCCGCCGATGCAGTGCTTGTCCACCACCGGCCCGCCGCGCACGGCCTGCTGCCAGTCGAGCCGGCGGCCGGCGTCGATCATGGCCTCGGTGAGGAACAGCACCTCCTCGCGTTCGAGGTCGTAGCCGTTGGTGGCGACGACGAACGCGGCGAGCTCGATCTTCGTGTAGCGCGCCGCCGCGATGTCGGCGACGATGGCGTGGAAGTCCTCGCGGCCGAGCCGTTCGCCGGCAATCTTGCGGTGCAGCGCGGGCAACGAATCGGGCGGCTCGGCCGGCGCCACGCTGGCGGCGCTGCCGGCCGCCAGGCCCAGGCGCACGAAGGCGTCTTCCGACAGGCCCAGCTCGCCCGGCTGCACGATGCCGGCGTCGTCGACGACGTTCAGCACGGCGGCGATCGACAACCCGTTGGCGCGCACCGTCACCTTCGACAGCGCCTGGAAGCCGGCGGCGCGCACCGACTCGCAGTCGCGGTGCAGGTAGGCCACGCTCTCGCGCCAGGTGTCGATCGCGACGCGGCGGATGCGGAGGTCCCGGGCGGCCATCGGCACACTGTAGCGCCGATGACCGCGGGCGCCGCCGTCAGCGCTGGAACGACCAGCTGAGCGCGGTGCCCTCGCTGTCGGCCGCGCCCTCGATGCGCGTGCCGTCGCCGCTCACCGTGCCCTGCACCTCCCACCCGTAGCCCGCCGCCAGCGTGCCCACGGTGGCGCTGCCCTTGGGGCAGACGCCGCTGATGTCCGCGCTCCAGAACGTGATCAGGCGCGCGGTGTAGGTGGGCGGCGAGGTGCTCTCGTCGACCGCCAGCTCGACGAGGCGGGTGTCGGTGGCCACCGGCTGGCTCATCGGCGTGATCGTCACGGTGCAGTCGTCGTCGGTGACGATCACGTCCAGCGTGCCTTCGGGGCGGTAGACCTTGCGCGTGGCGCTGCTGGCCGCCGCGTCCAGGTTCCAGGCCACGCGGGCGATGGCGGTGAACACGGTGCCGGCGTAGGACGGCGGTGTCACGGCGCGCATCTCGCCGCTCCAGCGGTCGTCCCAGATCGCCATCGCCGAGGTCAGGAAGACGGTGCGGCCGGTCGCCAGGTGGCGGCTGACGAAGCTCACCGGCACGGTCGACGGGTCGGGCACGCGGGCCGGCGCGGTGTAGGTTGCGCCCACCGCGCCGCGCGGCGCCACGCTGCCGAATCCGGGCTTGCCGCCTTCGTCGTCGAACACGAGCCAGCGGCGCTCGAAGCCGGCCTTGGCGTTGGTGAACGGGATCTCGCGCGTCTCCATCACCGGCTGCATCACGCAGGCCTCGAACTCGGGAAAGCTCACGCAGGTGCCGACCAGCGCGTCGTAGCCGCGCACGCGGGCGTGCGGCACGAGGTCGATCGAGGTCGACACCTTCACCAGCGCCTGCCGTGGCTCCAGGTGGAAGGCGAGGTAGCGCACGATGGTGAACTCGACGATCTCGATCGCCTGCGCGCTGGCCCCGGCAGGCGCGAAGAACGACGGCGGCAGCTCGGCGGCGAGCGTGCGCGCCGCCTTGTCCTGCGCCGCCAGCGGCAGCGAGATCCAGCTGCCGTCGGGCCGCTGGGCGGCGATGCGCATGGCGTCGGCGTGGCGCTCGTCGTCGGCGCCGTAGCGCAGCGTCAGCGCCAGCGGCGCGGCTGGCCGCGCCGGCAGGCGCAGCGTGAGGCCAGCGCCGAGGCCGCCGGGCGCGGTGTTGGCGACCGGCTGCGCGCTCGCGCTGCCGGCGGCGGCGAAGGCGCCGGCGGGCACGTCGACCGTGATCGTGCCGTCGGCCGACGCGAGCCGGCCGCCTGCCGCGCCGATCGTCAGCGTGGCGGTTTCGCCGGCGGCGGCGCCGCGGGCGGTGCTCACCGGCACTTCGGTGCCGGTGCGCGTGGCGTGCTCGGCCAGCGTCGCCGCGCCTTCGCGCAGGCGGTAGGCGTAGGCGGTGTCGGGCGCGAGGCCGGCGTCGAGGAAGACGCCTTCGCGGGCGTCGACGCGGGCGATCTCGACCCAGGCGCCGCCGCCGGCCTGGCGCTCGACGGCCCAGGCGGCGGCGCCGGCGGGGCGCGCCCAGGCCAGGCTGGCGGTGTGCGCCGAGCTGCCGACGGCCGCGAACGCGACCGCGGCGGGCGTGGGGTCCGGGCTGGGCGAAGGGGCGCCGGCGGCGCTGTCGCCACTGCCGCCGCAGGCGGCGAGGAAGAGGGCGGCCGAGGCGGCAACGAGCCGACCGGCCCGCTGAAGGGCAATCATGTGACGAGACTCCTGGAAGTGGTGCGCCCGTGTCCGGGCGGCATGGCCGGCAGTCTCGCGTCGGCGCGGCCGCGCGTCATGACTCCATGGAGCCATCGGCCCGCGCCACGGCGGGCCATGGGCGGCACGCGCTCAGCCGCGCGCGGCGCGCTCGCGGCCGGCGGCCAGCCGCTGCAGCACACGCTGGCCGGCTTCGGCCACCGATTGCATGGTCGCTTCC
This sequence comes from Pseudomonadota bacterium, assembly GCA_963204815.1. Classification (GTDB taxonomy): domain Bacteria; phylum Pseudomonadota; class Gammaproteobacteria; order Burkholderiales; family Burkholderiaceae_C; genus Rubrivivax. The sequence continues at coordinate 8,330 of CAUJHQ010000024.1, forward strand.
AGCAGCGCCATCTCGCGCAGGCTCTGCGCGAAGGCCTGGTACTCACCGGCCTGGGCCTGCGCCACCAGCACCGGCGGCACCGCCTGCTCGAGCGCGCGCGTCACCTCCTCGAAGCGCTGCTGCAGCCGCACGATGGGGGCGTGCAGGCGGTCGCGCAGCGCGGGGTCGGTGACGGTGTCGTCCAGCTGCGCGAGCCAGGCGTCGAAGCGGCCGGCCTCGCGCGCGGCGGTCAGGCGCGCGGCAAGGCCGCGTTCGGCGCCGTCGGCCATCGAGCGCACGCTGCCGTCGCGCAGGCCGTCGAGCTGGCCCTCGAGCTGGCGGTTCAGTGCGCCGAGCCGGGCGCCGACGCTCACCACCTCGCTGAGGATCTTGTCGAGGTCGTGCACGACGAGGGTGATGCGGTCGAGGAAGTGGTTCAGGTCCTGCGCCAGTTCGCCGAACTCGTCCTCGGTGTTGACGCGGGCGCGCGGGCTCAGGTCCATCACGCCCTTGGCGAGGCCGGCGACGGTGGCGCGCAGCGACAGCATCGGCGCCATGCGCACCTTCAGCAGCAGCAGCAGCACGATGGTGTGGGCCAGGATCTTCAGGCTCAGCGCGCCGGCGGTCAGCCGCACTTCCTGCCACCACACGGCTTCCTTGCGCGCGAGGTAGCTGCGCACGGTGACGGTGCCCAGCACGTCGCCCACCTGCGCCTTCACGTGGCAGCCCAGGCAGAACTGCTCGGCCTTCAGCGCCACCGCGGCCTGCTGGTGCGCGCCCTCGGGCCACGCCGCCTTCAGGCCCTGCGGGTCCATGTTGCGGCTGGCCTTCATCGACTCGACCGTCACCGCCGACGGCTCGACGGCGATCGTCAACCCGAGGTCGTCGTAGTTGCGGTTGAGGATCGGGTAGACCGTCTGCGCCGCCAGCGGCCCGCCGCTGTTGAGCATGATCGACTTGATGTCGTTGGCCAGCTGCTCGGCGGCGCGGTTCACGCGCGCCACCTCCTGGTGGCGGAAGTCGTACAGCAGCGCCGCGTAGCGGATGCCCATCTCCACCGCCGCCACCGCCAGCAGCAGCAGGAAGAAGTCGCGGATCATGTGGAAGACGAAGGACTGCTCGAACCGGCCGGCCATGCTGGCGCTCATCGTCGTCTCCTGGCGGTGTACTGCGGACGTGCAGCGGCAACGTTAGCACCGGCGCGCGGCCATTGCGGCCCAAGGCGGACGCGGCCTTCAATTGGCCGTGGTTCCCGACGCTTATCGGGTCACTGCAGCGTGCCGCGTTCCTTAGCCTCGTCGATCGACATCTTCTTTTTGCGCGATCACATGACGAGAGAGCTTCCGAACGGGTACCGCCTGGCCGTCGTGGCGGCGCTGGCCCTGTGCGCCGCCCTGCCGCTGGCGCGCGCCAACACGCCGCAGCAGCTGATCCAGCAGCTCGACGCGCTGGACCGCGAAGACTTCCTCGACGCCGTGTCCAAGGGCCGCGCCTGCGTGCTGCAGCGCGACTTCGCTTGCGTCGATCGCGAATACAAGAAGGCCGGCAAGCTGGCCAACAGCGCCGCGGAGAAGCGCGAGCTCGCCACGCTGGACCAGATGCGGGCGCGCGAGGTGGCGGCCGTGCGGGCCGAGGAACAGCGCGCACGCGAGATCGCCGAACGCGAGCGCCAGCTGGCACGCGAGGCCGAGGAGGCCGAACGCCGCGCCGAGCGCGAAGCCGAGGCCGCCGAACGCCGCGCGGAACGCGCGCGCCGCGAGGCCGAATCCGAGGAGGCCGAAGCGTCGCGGCGCGCCAACCACGCGGCGATCCTGGCGGCCATCCAGGGCGTCGGCAACAGCTACGCCAGCGCGCTGCAGCAGAGCCGCGTCGAGCAGGCGCGCACCAACCAGCTGGTGCAGCAGGCCTACGCGCAGAAGCAGGCGCAGGCCGACAAGGCGGCGCAGGAGCGTGCCGAGCTGCAGCGCCAGCGCGAGGAGCTGCGGCGCGAACAGCAGGAACGCATCAACCGCTCGGCCCAGCTGGCGGCCGACCAGCGCGCGCAGCAGCGCCGCGACGAGGAGACGGCGCGCGAAGCCGAACGCAGGCGCCAGGCCGAAGCCGCGCGCAAGGCCGAGCTCGAGCGCGAGCGCCAGGCCGAGGCCGCGCGCAGGGCCGAGCTCGAACGCGAGCGCCAGGCCGAAGCGGCGCGCCGCGCCGAGGCCGAGGCGGCCCGCAAGGCCGAGGCGGAGCGCGTCGCACGCGAGAAGGCGGCGCAGAAGGCCGCCGAGGAGCAGGCCAAGGTCGACTACCTGCGCATGCTGCGTTCGCAGATCCGCATCGGCGCGCGCAACTGCTACGGCCAGACCGAGGTCGAGGCGCGCCTGCCCAAGGGCAAGCAGGTCGTCGATTGCATCGACATCGAGTTCACCGCCTACTGCCCCGGCTCCGCCGTCGGCACCAGCGGCGTGTTGACGAACTTCGTCGACATGGGCACCGGCTGCTTCGGCGACACCGCGACGATCCCGCAGCAGGCCTGCAAGCCCGCGGAGCTGCGCGTCGTCGTCGACCAGGTCGTCGGCTGCCGCCCCCGCAACCGCTGAGCGGGCGCCGCTGCGCGCGCCGCGTTCCCGACACCCGCTGTCGACCCCCGTTTTCGAACTTCCCCACGAGAAAGAGACCCATGACGTCGAGACTCTCCGCCCTCGCCATCGCCTCCCTGTTGGCCCTGCCGTCGCTGTCCGCCGAGGCCGTGTCCGCCGTGCGCCTGCGCTGCGACGACAACAACGCCGGCGCCAAGGTGTTCATCAACGGCAAGCCCAAGGGCGAGTGCCCGGTCGACCTCTTCCTGGAGCCCGGCGCGACGCAGATCCGCGTCGTCAAGGCCGACGGCAGCGAGTACGAGCGCGTCTGGGAACGTTCGCTCGACCTGGCCGACGGCGTGAGCCAGCGCTTCGACGTCGAGCTCTCGGCGCCGCGCCTGACGGCCGCCGCCGCGCGCGAGCGCGAGGTGCGTGCCGCAGCGCAGGCGCAGGCCGACGCCAAGGCGGCCCTGCAGGCGGCCGAGCGCGGCGACGTCGCGGCGATGGACGACATCGCCTCGCGCCTGGACGGCGGGCGTGGCGTCGCGGTCGACAAGGCGGCGGCGGCGCAGTGGCGTGCGCGCGCCGAGGCTGCCCGGGCGGCCCAGCGGCAGGCGGCGTTGCAGGCCGAGGCGCGGGCCTCGTTGCAGGCGGCCGAGCGCGGCGACGTGGGCGCGATGGACGACACCGCGTCGCGCTTCGAGACCGGCCGCGGCGTTGCCGCCGACCCGAAGCAGGCCGCCGAGTGGCGCGCCCGTGCCGAAGCGCAGCGCGCCCAGCTGCGCCTGACGGCCGCCGAGCGCGGCGACGAGGCGGCGATGGCCGAGATGATCGATCGCTACACGCAGGGCCGTGGCGTGCCGCAGAGCGCGGAGAAGGCGGCACAGTGGCGGGCCAAGGTGGCGGCCGTCGAGCGCCGCCGCGCGGTCGACGCGCGCCGTGCCGTGCTGCTGAAGCAGAAGGAGGAGACGAAGATCCTGGGCTGGTCGCTCGGCATCCCGGCGAAGCTGAACGCGAGCGACACGCCGTCGACCATGTCCACGCTGGGCTTCCTGTACAGCCCGATCTTCACCCTCGTCGAACTGGTGCTCACCGCGCCCAGCCAGTCGACCGAGCTCTGGAAGATCAACCGCGAACTGAACTCGCTGCCGTCGGCCTGGGCCAAGCCCGACTCGATGATCGGCACCGCGTTCGCGCGCCGCGACGAAGCGCCGGCGCCCGGCCCGACCGTCGTCGCCGCGCGGCCGTGAGGCGGCGCCTCGCGGCGGGCCTGCTGGCCGCCGGCGCACTGGCGCTGCCGGCGGCGGCGGCCGATGCGCCGGCCGACGACCCGCGCCCCGACGCCGCGTTCGCCGCCGTGCACGCGGTGGCCAGCGGCCACGGGGTCGACGGCGCCAGCGCGTTCGCCGCCCAGCTGGCGGCCTTCCGCGCCGATGCGCAGCACGCCTGCCGCCACCCGCTGTACGCGCGCTACTTCCGGGCCCGGCTGGGCACGCCGGCGCCCGCGCCCTGCGACGCGCCGGTGCCCTTCCTGCTGACCGGCGACGACGCGAGCGACGACGCCGCCACCGATGGCACGCGGCTGCTGCAGCTGGACCCGCGGCGCGTGGCGGCGGTGCACCTGCTGTTCGGCGGCGCCGGCGACGGCTGGGCGTCGCGCTTCGGCCACGTCGCGCTGCGCCTGGTGGTGTGCCCGCACGTCGGCGCCACGCCGCGCCGCTGCGACGAGAACCTGCAGGAGCACGTGGTGCTCGGCTTCGTCGCCAGCGTCGACAGCGTCGACATCGACCCGTTGCGCGGCATGTTCGGCGGCTACAAGGCGCAGCTCGTGGCGAGCCCGTTCATGAGCGTCTACCGCGACTACGCGATCAACGAGTTCCGCGAGGTCTATTCGCTGCCGCTGCGGCTGGCCCCCAACCGCCTGCCGCAGGTGCTGCGCGAGCTGGGTGAGGTGCATTGGCAGTTCGCCGACGACTACCGCTTCCTGACGAACAACTGCGCCACGATGCTGCAGAGCGCGCTGCGCGTCATCGCCCCCGAGGTGCTGGCGCCGCTGGACGGCGCCTTCGCGCGGCCCGACCGCCTGTTCGAGTCGCTGCGCGCCAGCGTGGCGGCCGACGGCCGCGTGCTCGAAGACCTGGCGCAGGCCGAGCGCGACGGCTTCTACTTCAGCAGCACGCGCCCGTTCTTCGAGCGCGCCGCCGAGGAGCTGCTGCTGGCCATGGCCGAGCCCTGGTTCCTGGGCTTCGCCGACTACGCGCAGCGCGACGCCGGCGGCCGGCGTGCCGCCTGGCAGGCCGACGCCGCGCTGCAGTCGCGGCTGGCGCGCGAGCGCCACCTGCACGACGCGCAGCTGATGCTGGAGGAGTGGCAGGCGATGCAGGCCGGGCGCCGGTTGCTGTCGCAGGCGGCGCGCTACTTCGAGGAAGCCGAGCTGCCGGCGCGGCTGGCGGCGCCGTCCGCGCCGCTGGCGCCCGACGTCGCGGCCCTGCTGGCACGCTGCGTTGTCGACCCGATCGAACGGCTGCGGCAACCCGCCCCGCGCCACGCCGGCATCCCGCCAGCGCCGCAGGCGCTGCCGCTGCGCGGCAAGACGCTGCCCGACGAGTGCGCCCGCGACCTCGACGGCCCGCAGGTGCTGGCGGCGCTGGCGCAGCTGCACCCGCAAGGGCAGGCGCGCTGGGACGAAGTGGTGCACGCGGCGCGCGAGCTGCACGCGTCGGTCGACAACGTGCTCTGGCTGAAGGACCTGCGGGCGCTCGCGCTGCAGGCGCCGCAGCGCTGATCCGAGGCCCTACCATCGGCGCATGCCGCGCCATCTCGACCTCGAACGCTGGCCGCGCCGCGCCGCGTTCGACCACTACCGCACGTTCGACAAGCCGTACTTCAACGTCTGCACGCGGCTGGACGGGGCGCCGCTGAAGGCCGCACTGGCTGCGCGCGCGGCGCCGGGCGGCCTGTCGCTGGCCTGCTACTTCGTGAGCCTGCGGCTGGCCAACGAACTGGAGCCGTTCCGCTACCGCCTCGACAACGGCCGCGTGCGCGTGCTCGACGTCGTGCACGGCAGCACCACGGTGCTGCGCGACGACGGCAGCTTCGCGTTCGCCGACCTCGAACACGCGCAAGACTTCGACACCTTCGCGGCGCAGGCGCGGGCATCGATCGATGCCGCGCGCGTCCCCGGCGCGCGCTTCGAGCCGCGCGTGGACGAACAGGCGCTGCTGCACCTGACGACGCTGCCCTGGGTGCACTTCACGAGCTTCAGCCACGCGCGCAACTGGGGCCGCGAGGACGCCGTGCCCAAGCTTGCCTTCGGCCGCGCCGAGGCCGATGGCGCGCGCCTGTGGCTGCCGATGTCGGTGGAGGTGCACCACGCGCTGATGGACGGCGTGCACGTGGGCGCCTTCGTCGAGGGCTTCGAGGCCATGCTCGCGGCGCCGGGCCGCTGGCTGGCGGCCCGCTGAGCGTGGCGCCTCAGTCGCGCCGCGCCACCAGCTGCGCCACGTGCGCCACGCCGTGGTGCAGCGTGCCTTCGACGACGCGCCGCTCGCCGCTGAAGCGGTGCTCCACGCGGCAGCCGGGGAACTCGGTCGCCACCTCGGCCAGCGTGACCAGCAGCGCCGGCTCCTTCACCGGGCCGCCGCTGGCATAGGCCACCTGCTCGGGCGTGTAGGCCTCGAAGACGAACACGCCGCCGGGCTTGAGCGCCGCCGCGCAGCGTGCGTGCAGCGCGCGCCGCGCCGGCGCCGGCAGGTGCAGGAAGATCGAGACGATGGCGTCCCAGGCGGCGTTGCCGAGGTCGAAGCCGGTGACGTCGGCCTGCACGGTGGCGAGCGTGACGCCGGCGTGGTCGGCCAGTGCGCGCGCCTTGCGCAGCCCGGCGTCGGCGATGTCGACCGAGGTGACGTCGAAGCCCTGCTGCGCCAGCCACACGCCGTTGCGGCCTTCGCCGTCGGCCAGGCAGAGCACGCGTCCGCGCGGTGGCAGCTTCGCGAGGCAGGAGACGAGGAACTCGTTCGGCGCCGTGCCGTAGGCGTAGTCGGCGCCGGCGTAGCGCTCGTTCCAGAAAGCCTGCAGGCGCTGTGGCGTGTTGTCGGTCATGGGGCGGTGGCGTCGCGCAGGATGGCCTGCGCGCGCAGGATCACGGGTCTGTCGACCATCTTGCCGTCCAGCGCGACGGCGGCGCCGGCGGACGCGGCGGCGGCGGCCAGCACGCGTTCGGCCCAGGCGCGCTCGGCGGCGCTGGGCGCGAAGCCGGCGCGCACCGGCGCCACCTGCTTCGGGTGGATGCACAGCTTGCCGCCGAAGCCCAGGCGGCGCGCGCGCTGCACGTCGGCGGCCAGGCGTTCGGCATCGTCGATCGCGGTCGTCACGCCGTCCAGCGGCGCGGCGATGGTCGCCAGCCGCGAGGCCAGCACGAGCTCGGCGCGGAAGGGCAGCAGCTCGTCCTCGGTGGCGTCGCGCATGCGCAGGTCGACCTGGAAGTCGATGCTGCCGAAGGCCAGGCACTGCACGCCCGGCATCGCGGCGAGCGCGCGCGCGTTCGCGATGCCGGCGGCACTTTCGACCAGCGGCACCAGCGCCACGTCGGGCCGCTGGCCGGCGATGGCGGCCAGCACCTGCGGGTCTTCGGCCTTCGGCAGCATCACGGCGCCGACGGCGGGCGAGGCCAGCGCGCGCAGGTCGTCGGCGAACCACGCGGTGTCGGCGGCGTTCACGCGCACCGCCACGCGCGCCGTCGTGCCGGCGAGCCACTGCACGAGCGCGGCGCGTGCCGTGTCCTTGTCGGCCGGCGCGACGGCGTCCTCGAGGTCAACGATGACGTGGTTGGCACCGGCCGCCAACGCCTTGTCGAAGCGTTCCGGCCGGTGGCCGGGCACGAACAGCCAGGCGCTCATCGCGCCCCCCCGGCGGGCAGCCAGGCGGCCACCGAGGGCTCGTGCTCGAGGTTCCAGGTGCGCGCGATCACGGCGCGCATCTCGCCTTCGCTGGCGCCGCCGCGGTAGGCTGCCAGGCGCAGGGCTTTCGCTTCCAGTTCGAGGCGGGAGAGGGTGTTGCCGGGGTCGCCCTTCGGTTCGTCGACGCGGCCGTGCAGCACGCGGCCGTCCTTTGCCTGCACGCTGACCTTGCCGATCCAGCGCGCCGGGTAGGCGGCGTCCACCTCGGCGTCGAGCACCATGCGCACGCGGTCGCGGAAGGCGGTGACGCGGGCGGCGCGCCAGTCGGCGTCGAACTCGCCGAGCCCGGCGTGGCCGTGGAGGGCGGCGATGGCGAGCACGGTGCCCATCGAGAACTTGGCCTGGTGCACGGTCTGCGGGTCGACCACGGGGCCGAGCACGTCGAGCGCGCCCTGGTGCACGTGGGCGGTGACGGTCTCGACGTCGGCGGGCGCGAGGCGGTGCTCGCGCAGCACCTGCAGCAGCGCGTCGGCTGCCGGGTGGGTGTGGCGGCACGAGGCGTGGAACTTGAACGAGGTCTCGGCGGTGGCCCAGCGCTGCCCGAGGCCGGCGGTCAGGCGCGCCGGGTCGGCGTCGCTCGACATGCCGGCGGCCATGCCCTGCGGCCCTTCGAGGATGTGCGCGGCGCCGGTGAAGCCGTCGGCCGCGAGATAGGCCGCCGTGAGGCCGGTGGCGGCGGCGTGCGCGGTGTGCAGTTGCTTGCTGTCGGCCGCGTCGCGCAGGAACTCCCACAGGCCCGCGGCCTGCGTGCCGGCGCTGCCGAAGGCATGCAGCATCTGCGCCGGCGCCAGCCCGAGCAGCCGGCCCACCGCAGCGGCGGCGGCCACGCTGCCGGCCGTGCCAGTGGTGTGGAAGGTGCGGTAGTGCGAACGGCCGAGGAACTCGCCGACGCGGATGCCGACCTCGTAGCCCGCGACCGCGGCCACCAGCAGGTCGCGCCCGCTCTTGCCCAGCGCCTGCGCCACCGCCAAAGCCGGCGGGAACACCACCGCCGCGGGGTGGAAGACGGAGCCGTTGTGCACGTCGTCCTGCTCGGCGAAGTGGCTGGCGGCGGCGTTGATGGCGGCGGCGACCAGCGGGCTCGTCGTCGTGCGGTGGATCAGCACCTCGCACGGCCCCGTGGCCGGCCCCTGCGACGCCCAGAAGCGCGCCAGGCTCTCCACCGGCCGCGCGCCCTTGCCGGCCAGTGCCGAGGCGAACCAGTCGAGGAAGAGGTCTTCGGTGCGGCGCAGCACCGGCGCCGGGAGGTCGGCCGCCTGCAGCGTGGCGGCGAAGGTGGCGAGCGTGCGGCTCGGGTGGTCGTGCATGGTCAGAAGCTCCGCGGCAGGCCGAGCACGTGCTCGGCGATGTAGCTCAGGATCAGGTTGGTCGAGATCGGCGCCACCTGGTACAGGCGCGTCTCGCGGAACTTGCGCTCGAC
>CAUJHQ010000025.1 GCA_963204815.1 Pseudomonadota bacterium
GCACGAAGCGGTCGCGCAGGAAGCCCCGTGGCCCCTTCGCGCGCAGCGCCGCCGGCGTGAAGTAGCCGGCGAGCAGGAAGAACAGGCCCATGAACCAGGCCTGGTTCACGGTGCAGAAGAAGACCAGCAGCTTCGACGACCCCGACGCGTCGGGCGCCAGTTCGCGCCAGTCCCAGCCACCGGCCGCGCCGTAGGTGATGGCAGTGTGGTGCAGCACCACGAGCAGCGTGGTGCCGCCCTTCAGCGCATCGAGGCCGGCATCGCGGCCCGGCGCGCTCACCGCCTCACGGGCAGGCGGCGATCACCTGCGACACCGCCGCGGTGAGCTTCTTGCCGTAGGGCACGTGCAGGAACTCGTTCGGGCCGTGCGCGTTGCTCTTCGGGCCCAGCACGCCGCAGACCATCATCTGCGCCTTCGGGAAGCCCTGCTGCAGCATGCTCATCAGCGGGATCGTGCCGCCCTGGCCGATGTAGCCGCAGGGGGCGCCGAAGTTGGCGTTCGAGGCCGTGTCCAGCGCCTGCTGCAGCCAGGGCGACAGCTCGGGCGCGGCCCAGCCGGTGGCGCCCAGTGCGCCGGCGCGGCCGTCCGGGTGGAAGGTGACCTTGGCGTTGTAGGGCGCGTTGTCCTCGAGCAGCGTCTTCAGCTTCGTGCTCGCCTCGTGGCCGTCGACCAGCGGCGGCAGGCGCAGGCTGAGCTTGAACGCGGTGTACGGGCGCAGCACGTTGCCGGCGTTCTTCAGCTCGGGGAAGCCTTCGACGCCGGTGACGCTGAGCGTGGGCCGCCAGGTGCGGTTGAGCAGGCCTTCGACCGGGTCGGTGGTGGTCGGCAGCGTGGGGCCGCCGTCGGCACCGCAGGCCCAGGGGAAGCGCTTCCAGACCTCGTCGCCCAGGATCGCGGCGGCCGCCTGCGTCTGCTTGACGAAGGACGGCGGCACCTCGCAGTGGAAGGCCTCGGGCAGCAGGCGGCCGGTCTTCGAGTCTTCCAGCCGGTCGAGCACCTGGCGCAGGACGCGGAAGCTCGACGGCACGACGCCGCTGCTGTCGCCGGAGTGGATGCCTTCGGTGAGGATCTCCACCTTCAGCACGCCGCTGACCATGCCGCGCAGGCTGGTGGTGAGCCAGAGCTGGTCGTAGTTGCCGGCGCCGCTGTCCAGGCAGACGACGAGGGCCACGTTGCCCAGGCGCTGCTTCAGGGCTTCGATGTAGGCCGGCAGGTCGGGGCTGCCGCTTTCTTCGCAGGTCTCGATCACGCCCACGCAGCGCGGGTGGGCGATGCCCTGCTCCTTCAGCGCCTCGATGGCGGTGATGGCGGCGTAGACCGCGTAGCCGTCGTCGGCGCCGCCGCGGCCGTAGAGCAGGCCGTTCTCGTACTTCGGTGTCCAGGGCCCCAGGTCGTTGCGCCAGCCGTTGAACTCGGGCTGCTTGTCCAGGTGGCCGTAGAGCAGCACGGTGTCGGCGCTGCCGGCCTTGGTGCCGGCGATCTCGAAGAAGATCACCGGCGTGCGGCCTTCCAGGCGCACCACCTCCAGCGTCAGGCCCGGCACCTTGCGCGATTCCACCCACGCGGCGGCGTCGCGCACCACGCGGTCGAGCAGGCCGTTCTTCTGCCAGTCGGCGTCGAACATCGGGCTCTTCGCGGGCACGCCGATGTAGTCGGTGAGCGCGGGCACGATGCGCTCGTCCCAGGCGCGGTTGGCGAAGTCGGCGAGCTGCAGGTGGCGTTCGGGGGCGTTCATTGGGGCTCTCCTTGGAGCGGGCGAGTTTAGAACCGCGCCAGCCAGCCGTGCAGGTGCGAAAACACCTGCGCGCGCTCGGGTTCGTTGAAGATCTCGTGGAACAGCGGCGGGAATTCGTGCGCCGTGAGCACCGCCTTCGGCGCCGCGGCGGCGAAGGCGGTGCTGCCGGAGGGCAGCACGCAGCGATCCGCGCCCGCCCACAGCAGCAGCGTCGGCAGCGTCCACTGCGGCGCGCGCCGGCGCACGAGCTCGCCGCCATCGAGCATGAAGCGCACGAGGCGCGGCGAGATGCGCTCGTGCACCAGCGGGTCGTCGATGTAGGCCTTCACGACCGCCGGGTCGCGGCTGATCCAGGCCGGCTTCAAGCCGTTGTTCACCGCCAGCCGCGGCGCCACCGAGCCCAGCACGGCGAGCAAGGCCTTCTGCGCGCCCGTCATGCCGATCTCGAGCGCCGGCGACGACAGCACCAGGCCGTCGAGCGCGCGCGACCACGGCGCCGGCAGGCCCGCCAGCCCTTCGGCGACGAAGCGTGCCGCCACCAGCCCGCCCAGGCTGTGGCCCAGCAGCACGTGCGGGCCGTCGCCGCGCAGCGCGTCGACCACGAGCGCCAGGTCGGACAGCAGCGCATGCGAATCGGCGATCACGCCGCGCCGCCCCTCGCTGCGGCCATGGCCGCGGTGGTCGTGGCCGGCGACGTGCCAGCCGGCGTCGTTGAGCTGCCGCGCCAGCCAGGCGTAGCGGCCGACGTGCTCGCCCAGGCCGTGCACGATCTGCACCGTGCCTCTGGCCGGCCCCGGTGCGGGCCAGCGTTGCAGGTGCAGCGCCAGGCCGTCGATCGTCTTCAAGGTTTCCATGGCGACGATTGAAGCACGCGGCGGTATGCTGCCCCCATGCCGACCGACTACTTCAGCCTCGAGCACACCGGCAACGGCGTGGCCCACCTGCAGCTCAACCGCCCCGAGCGGATGAACACGATGGCCCCGCCGTTCTTCCCGGCAATCCGCGACACGGTGGAGGCGCTCAACGCCGAAGGCCGCACGCGCGTGCTCGTCATCAGCTCGACCGGCAAGCATTTCAGCGCCGGCATGGCGCTCGACGTCTTCGCCGGCGGCATGGCGATGCTGGACACCTCGAAAGCACGCCAGCGCCTCGCGTTCCAGGACAGCCTGCGCCAGCTGATGCGCTGCTTCGATGCCATCGAGCACGCGCGCTTCCCCGTCATCGCCGCCATCCAGGGCGGCTGCATCGGCGGCGCGCTCGACCTCGCCGCCGCCTGCGACCTGCGCGTGTGCAGCGCCGACGCCTTCTTCACCGTGCAGGAAATCCACATCGGCATGGCCGCCGACCTGGGCGTGCTGCAGCGGTTGCCGAAGATCGTGCCGCCCGGCATCGCGCGCGAGATGGCCTACACCGGCGAGCGCCTCGGCGCCGAGCGCGCGCTGGCCGCCGGGCTGGTGAACGCCGTGATGCCCGACGCCGCCGCCACGCTGGCGCACGCGATGCAGCTGGCCGGCGCCATCGCCGCCAAGTCGCCGCTGGCGATTGCCGGCAGCAAGCTGGCGCTGAACTACGCCGTCGACCACCCCACGGCCGACGCACTGGAGCAGATGACGCTGCTGCAGAGCGCGATCTTCGACATCGGCGAGATGGGCGTCGCGATCGAGGCCTGGAAGGCCAAGCGCGAAGCCGGCTTCGACCCGCTGGCGCCGGTCGAGCGCGTCTGACGGCGCGCGGCCGTTCAGCGCTCGCCGCGTGCGGGCGTGGCGGCCGACCACGCCGGCGGCCGCGGCGCCACTGGCGGAGGGCCGCCGTAGCGGCGTCGCCGCGTCCACGCGAGCACGGCGAGACCCAGCCCCAGCAGCAGCAGCGTGCCGGGCTCGGGCACCGGCTGGGCGGCCGCGGTGCGCAGCGCGACGGCGCCGGGCACGTCCTGCAGCTCGGCGCTGAAGACCAGCGCGCCGCTCGCGAGGTCGAACGACCAGGCGGCGGCCTGCGCCACCGGGTCGGCCGCAAGATAGCTCAGCCCGAGGTACTGCGTTGCGCGGCCGATCATCACGCCGGCCGTGTCGAACAGCACCGATCCCAGCCGCAGGTCCCAGCGGTGCTCGTACAGCTGCACGCCGTCGACGACGCCGGCCAGCACCGTGGCGACACCGACGTCCAGCGGGTCGTCGGCGTCGAGCCGGTACGACGAGACGAGCACGTCCTTCATCGTGATCTTCAGGAACTCGCGGCTGCCCTTCTTCCGCCGGCGTTCGACCGCCTCGCCGAGCGTACCGTCGCGGCAGTCGAGCGCGCCTGCCGAAGTCTCGAGGCCGGCGCTGTCGACGTAGCTCACGGTCGGCGACGTCGACGCGCCGTCGCCCCAGGCCAGCGTACCGCCCGCGGAGGCGTCGGCGGCGTCGAGGCAGCTCACCGTCGGGGCGAGCGGCTCCTGGACGATCGCCGCGGCGCTGACGCCGGCCGCGCCCAGGGTGGCCGCGGCGGCCAGCGTCAGCCGCGCTGCGGCCCGTCGTACTTGGTGTTTCATGGTTCCCTCCGGTGCGGGTCGGCGGTGGCCGACCGTGCCGGCACTGTCGCCCGCGGCCCCTGCCGCCCGCAGCGGTGGCGTTGCCCATATTGGCGCGGCCGGCTGCCCAGATTGCCGCGCAGGCGCCGGTCCGGGCGCGTCGGAGTCAGGGCGGCCCGGAGATCTCGACGGTCACGTCGAGCACGCGGCGGAAGAAGTCCAGGCCGGCGGCCTCGTCGGCCGTCGTCAGCACGAGATGGTCGAGGTGGTCGATCATCGACGCGATTTCGCCTTCAGCGCCGCCAGAACCGCTTCGGTGTCCTGGCCGAGCGCCGGCGCGTTGCGGCGGTGGCCGCCGGGCGTGCGGCTGAGCTTGGGCACGAAGCCGGGCACCGTGAGCTTGCTGCCGTCTTCGAGCGTCACCGTCTCGAGCATGCCGCGCGCCGCGTAGTGCGGGTCGTGCGCGATGTCGGCCGCGGTGTAGATGCGGCCGGCGGGCACCTTCGCGGCGTCGAGCACGGCCAGCACCTCTTCGACCGTGCGCGTGGCGGTGAAGGCGCCGATGGCGGCGTCGATCTCGTCGACGCGCTTCACGCGGCCGGTGTTGTCGGCCAGCGCCGGGTCGGCCGCCAGGTCGGCGCGGCCGATCGCGGTCATCAGGCGCTTGAAGATGCTGTCGCCGTTGCCGGCCACCAGCGCATGGCCGTCGCGGCAGGCGTAGGCGTTGCTCGGTGCGATGCCGGGCAGCGCGCTGCCGGCCGGCCCGCGCACGGCGCCAAAGGCGCTGTACTCGGGCAGCAGGCTTTCCATGCAGTTGAAGACGGCTTCGTGCAGCGCCACGTCCACCACCTGGCCACGGCCGCTCTTCTCGCGTTCGTGCAGCGCCATCAGCACGCCGATCACGCCGTGCAGCGCGGCCAGCGTGTCGCCGATGGAGACGCCCACGCGCACCGGCGTGCGGCCGGGCTCGCCGCTCAGGTGGCGCAGGCCGCCCATCGCCTCGGCCACCACGCCGAAGCCCGGCTTGTCGCGGTAGGGCCCGGTCTGGCCGTAGCCGCTGATGCGCAGCACCACGAGGCGCGGGTTGGCGGCCATCAGGTCGTCGGGCGCGAGGTTGAAGCCTTCCAGCGCACCGGGGCGGAAGTTCTCGATCAGCACGTCGGACTCGAGCGCCAGTTCGCGCACGACGGCCTGCGCCTCCGGGTCCTTCAGGTCGAGCGCGACCGAGCGCTTGTTGCGGCTCTGCACCTGCCACCAGACCGAGGTGCCGTCCTTCAGCAGGCGCCACTTGCGCAACGGGTCGCCGCCGTCGGGCGGCTCGATCTTGATGACGTCGGCGCCGAAGTCGGCCAGCGTCTTGGCGGCAAACGGGCCGGCAATCAGCTGGCCCAGTTCGAGGACTCTGAGCCCGGACAGCGGCCCGCTCACCACGCCGCTCCGAACTGCTGGCGCAGCGCGTCGATCTGCGCGTCGGTCAGCGGCGCGGGCTTCGGGTTGCACAGCAGCCAGAGCTTCGCGGTCTCTTCCAGTTCCTCCAGCACCGCGCTCGCCTCGGCCGGGCTGGCGTGCCAGACGTTCGGGCCCAGGCGCTCCATCATCACCGCGCGCAGCGCCGGCCGCGCGGCGATGCGCTCGGCCACGAGGGCCGCCGCGGCCGGGTCGCCCGGGCGGTGGTACGGGATCAGCGGCACGTGGCCCACCTTCATCACGAAGTAGGGCGTGATGGGCGGCAGGATGTCGTCTGCGCTCCACACGCCCTGCAGCGTGAGCGCGACGAGGTGCGTGCTGTGGGTGTGGATCACGCAGCGCGCCGCCGGCGCAGCGCCGTAGATGCGCCGGTGCAGCGCCAGCGTCTTGCTCGCGCGGTCGCCGGCGGTCTGCTCGCCGGCGGCGTTCAGGCGCGCCAGGCGCGCCGGGTCCAGCGTGCCGAGGCAGGCGTCGGTGGGCGTGATCAGGAAGCCGTCGTCCAGCCGCACGCTGATGTTGCCGGCGCTCGCGTGTACGTAGCCGCGCTCGAAGAGCGAGCGGCCGACGCGGCAGATCTCGTCGCGCAGTGCGTTTTCGTTCACAGCAGGTCGAAGGCCTTGGAGAAGAACTCGCGGCCGCCGAAGTTGCCGCTCTTGAGCGCCAGGTGCAGCGCGCCGGTGTGCGTCCACGGCACGCCGGGGTCGATCTGCGGGCCGATGCGCAGCGCCGTCACGCCGAGCTTCTGCACCACCGCGCCCGAGGTCTCGCCGCCCGCCACCACGAGCTGGCCAACGCCGGCGTCGACCAGCCCCTGGGCAATGGCGGCCAGCGCGTCTTCGACCAGCGCGCCGGCGCGCGCCACGCCCAGCTGCTGCTGCACGGCCTTCACGGCCGCCGGCTCGGCGGTGGCGTAGACCAGCACCGGCTTCGCGCCGAGCAACGGCCGCGCCCAGGCGAGCGCCTCGCCGACGAGGTCGCGCCCGCCGGCCAGCGCCAGCGGGTCGATCGCGAAGGCGGCGCCACCGGCGTCGCGGAAGGCCGCGACCTGCGCGTTCGTCGCCGCCGAGCAGCTGCCC
>CAUJHQ010000026.1 GCA_963204815.1 Pseudomonadota bacterium
CGGGCAGGCCGGCACCAGCAGCCGCCCGTCGGCCGAGCGGCCGTTGTGCAGCGCGCGCCAGAACGCGGCGGCGCTCCAGCGGCCGAGGCCGGTGGCCGGGTCGGGCGTCAGGTTGGCCGCGTGCACGGCCCCGAAGGGCGTGGCGATCGGCGTGCCGCCGGCATACGGCGCGCCGCCGCGCGGGCTGTGGCAGCCGGCGCAGTGGCCGGCGCGCGCCAGGTACTCGCCGCGCGCGATGCTGGCGGCGTCGGTGCGCGCCGGGCGGTCGTCGAGCGGCGACTCGTCGAGCCGGTTCAGGCTCCATACCAGCACCGCCGCGCCGGCGAGCACGGCGCCGACGAGCGCGGCGGCCAGGCGCAACGGCTTCATCGCGCGCCGCCTCCGCAGTCCAGCGGCAGCGGCGCGGGCAGCGCGTCGGCCGCGCGCGCCGGCTTCGGCACTGGCTGCGCCGCGAGCCATTGCGCGACCGCCGCAATGTCCGCCGGCGCAAGTGCGCGCGCCACCTTCGCCATGCAGTCGGGCGCCGGCGCACGGCGCTCGCCGCTGCGCCAGGCGCCCAGCTGCGCGTTCAGGTAGTCGCGCGGCAGCCCCAGCAGGCCGGGCGTGGCCGGCTGCGCGCCGGTGAGGCGCGCGCCGTGGCAGGCGGCGCAGGCCGGCACGGAGAGCGCCTTGTCGCCCGCCTCCACCAGCTGCCGGCCGCGCGCCAGCGCGGCAGCGTCGGCGGTCGGCGCCTGCGGCGGCGGGTAGGGCAGGTCGAGCGCCGCGAAGTGGGCGGCGATGTCGCGCAGGTAGGCGTCGGACAGCGGCTCCAGCAGCGCCGTCATCAGCGCGTAGGGGCGGCGGCCGTCGCGGAAGGCGACGAGCTGGTTGAACAGGTAGCCCGCCGGCTTGCCGGCGATGCGCGGGTGGAAGCCGTCGGCGGCGGCGCGCCCGGCCTCGCCGTGGCACACCGTGCAGGCGAGCACGCGCTGCGCCATCGTGTCCTCGGGTTTTGGCGGCGCGGCCAGCGCCGCGCCGGCCAGCGCCGCCAGCGCCATCGTCGCAATGCGCCGGCCCACGCTAGAGCTTGAAGTCGTAGTCGATCGTCACCGGCGCGTGGTCGGAGAAGCGATGGTCGAGGTAGATCTGCTCGCGCTTCGCCTTCGCCGCGATGGCCGGCGTGGCCAGGTGGTAGTCCAGGCGCCAGCCGACGTTCTTCGCCCAGGCCTGGCCGCGGTTGCTCCACCACGTGTACTGGTCGGGGTTCGGGTTGAGCGTTCGGAACACGTCCACCAGGCCGGCGCCGAGCAGCTGGGTGAGCCAGGCGCGCTCCTCGGGCAGGAAGCCGCTGTTCTTCTGGTTGCTCTTCCAGTTGCGCAGGTCGATCTCCTGGTGCGCGATGTTGACGTCGCCCACCAGCACGAACTCGCGCTCGGCCTTCAGCTTCACGAGGTGCGGGTACATCTTCGCCAGGAAGCGGAACTTGGCGGCCTGGCGCTCCTCGCCGCTGGAGCCGCTGGGGAAGTAGCAGCTGATGACGCTGAACTTGCGCTTCGCGGTGTCGTAGCGCGTCTCGACGTAGCGACCCTCGGCGTCGAACTCCTTGTTGCCGAAGCCGGTGATCACCGCACTCGGCGCCTTCTTCGTGTAGAGCCCGACGCCCGAGTAGCCCTTCTTCTCGGCGAAGTGGAAGTGGCCGTCGAGATCTGCGATTCTCTCGAAGCGGCCGCTCACATCGTCAGCTTGCGCCTTGACTTCCTGCACGCCCATACAATCGGCGCCCGCGTTCGCGGCCCAGTCGAGGAATCCTTTCGACGCCGCCGAGCGGATGCCGTTCAGATTGAGCGTGATCAGTCGAAAAGCCACAGGATGATCTCCGTGAACCCAGCGCTGGCGCAGGAATTCGTTCAATTCGCCGTCGAGTCCGGCGTGCTGCGCTTTGGCGAGTTCAAGACCAAGGCCGGCCGGCTGTCGCCCTACTTCTTCAATGCCGGGCTGTTCGACGATGGCGCCAAGCTGGGGCGCCTCGCTTCATTCTATGCACGCCGCCTGCTCGACAGCGGGCTCGCCTTCGACATGCTTTTCGGCCCCGCCTACAAGGGCATCCCGCTTGCCGCCGCGGTGGCGATCGAGCTCGCCCGTGCCGGCCGCAACGTGCCCTTCGCCTACAACCGCAAGGAAGCGAAGGACCACGGCGAGGGCGGCACGCTGGTCGGCGCGCCGGTGCGCGGCCGCGTTCTCATCGTCGATGACGTCATTTCCGCCGGCACCTCGGTGCGCGAGTCGAT
Organism: Pseudomonadota bacterium; assembly: GCA_963204815.1. Lineage (GTDB taxonomy): Bacteria > Pseudomonadota > Gammaproteobacteria > Burkholderiales > Burkholderiaceae_C > Rubrivivax. Next base: position 2,268 of record CAUJHQ010000026.1, read on the forward strand.
TGCCATGATCTCCGCCACCGGCGCCACCCCCTGCGGCGTGGCGATCGCGCTCGACCGCCAGGAGAAGGCGACCGAGGGCGGCCGCGATGTCGACTGGTCGGCGGTGCAGTTCGTCAAGACCCAGTTGGGCATGCCGGTCTGTGCCATCGCCACGCTGGGCGACTTGCTACAGTACCTGCGGACCGGGGGAGATGTGGCGGTGCGCGAGCACGCCGCGTCGGTGCAGGCGTACCGGGATCGCTACGGGGTATGAGGTGCGCGGCATGAAGGTTGGGCAGGGCGGCGAAGGCTGGCGCGGCGCGTTCGCGCTGGCGGTGCTCGCGGCCGCCGTCGGCGCGCTGGCGCAGCCCAGGCCCACGCCGTCGGGCATCTACACCTGTGTCGACGACAAGGGCAAGCGCATCACGTCCGACCGCCCGATTCCCGAGTGCACCGCGAAGGAACAGCGCGTGCTCAACAAGGACGGCTCGCTGAAGGCGGTGCACCCGCCGACGCTGACCGCCGACGAGCGCTCCGAAAAGGAAGCGAAGGAAAAGAAGGAAGCCGAGGCGCGCGCCGCCCAGGCCGACGCGGTGCGCCGCGACCGCAACCTGAAGGCGCGCTACCCGAGCGAGGAGTCGCACGCCAAGGCGCGCGAAGCGGCGCTCGACAGCGTGCGGCTCGCGATCAAGAACTCCGAGCAGCGCCTGAAGGACCTCACCGCCGAGCGCAAGCCGCTGCTCGACGAGGCCGAGTTCTACGTCGGCAAGCCGCTGCCGGCCAAGCTGCGGCAGGCGATCGACGCCAACGACGCCGCCACCGAGGCGCAGCGCAGCTCGATGGCGAACCAGCAGGCCGAGATGGTGCGCATCAACAAGTTCTACGACAGCGAACTCGACCGCCTGCGCCGCCTGTGGGCGGGTGCGCAGCCCGGCACGCTGGGGCCGCTGGACGCGCCCGTGGCGCCGCGCTGAGCGCGGCCTAGAGCTTCTTCTTCAGCAGCTCGCCGGCCTGCGCCGGGTTGGCCTTGCCCTTGCTGGCCTTCATGACCTGGCCGACGAGGGCGTTGAACGCCTTCTCCTTGCCGGCGCGGTATTCCTCGACCGACCTGGCGTTCGCGGCGATGACCTCGTCGACGATCTTCTCGAGCGCGCCGCTGTCGTTCATCTGCTTGAGGCCCTTGGCCTCGATGACGGCATCGACGCCGGCTGTGTCGCCCGACCACAACGCTTCGAGCACCTGGCGCGCGCCGGCGTTGCCGACGGTGCCGTCGACGACGCGCGCGATCAGCGCCGCCAGCGCGGCCGGCGTGATGGGGGCCTGCTCGATCGACCGGTCTTCGGCGTTCAGGCGCTTGCTCACCTCGCCCATCAGCCAGTTGGCCGCCAGCTTGGCCGGCGCGCCGGCGTCGCGCACCGCCTCGTAGAAGCGCGCGAAGCCCAGGCTCTGCGTCATCAGCGCGGCGTCGTCGGCCGGCAGGCCGTCGGCGGCCTGGAAACGCTCGGCCATTGCGGCGGGCAGCTCGGGCATCGCCGCCTTCACGCGCTCGACCCACTCGGGCGCGATCACCAGCGGCGGCAGGTCGGGGTCGGGGAAGTAGCGGTAGTCGTGCGCGTCTTCCTTCGTGCGCATCGCCCGCGTCTCGCCGGTGTCGGGGTTGAACAGCACGGTGGCCTGCTCGATGGCCAGGCCGTCCTCGATGCGGTCGATCTGCCACTGCACCTCGAAATCGATCGCCTGCTGCAGGAAGCGGAAGCTGTTCAGGTTCTTGATCTCGCGCCGCGTGCCGTACGGCGCGCCGGGCTTGCGCACGCTGACGTTGGCGTCGCAGCGGAAGCTGCCTTCCTGCATGTTGCCGTCGCAGATGCCCAGCCACACCACCAGCGCGTGCAGCGCCTTCGCGTATTCCACCGCCTCGGCGCTGCTGCGCATGTCGGGCTCGGAGACGATCTCCAGCAGCGGCGTGCCGGCGCGGTTGAGGTCGATGCCGGTCTGGCCGGCGAAGTCCTCGTGCAGG
>CAUJHQ010000027.1 GCA_963204815.1 Pseudomonadota bacterium
CCACCGCCTTCGACTTCGCCATCGTCGGCGCCGGCATCAGCGGCGCCGCCGTCGCGGCGCGGCTGGCCGCGCACGGCCGCGTGCTGCTGATCGAACGCGAACTGCAGCCCGGCATGCACAGCACCGGCCGCAGCGCGGCGATGTTCATGGAGAGCTACGGCTCGCCGCAGGGCCGTGCGCTCACGCGTGCCAGCCGTGCCGCCTACCTGGCGCCCGCGGTGGTGCCGATCCTGTCGCCACGCGGTTCGCTCTACGTCGGCTGGCGCGGCCAGGAACGCGAGTTCGACGCCAACGCCAATGAAGGTGTCGTGCAGCTCGACGCCGCCGCCACGCTGGCACGCCTGCCGGTGCTGCAGCCGCAGGGGCTTCTGGGCAGCTGGTACGAGGAAGACGCGATGGACATCGACGTCCACGCGCTGCTGCAGAGCCAGCTCGCCGCCGCGCGCGGCCACGGCGCGGTGCTGTGGGCGGGTGCCGAGGTGATGCACGCCGCGCGCCGCGAAGGCCGCTGGCACGTCGCGCTCACCGATGGCCGCAGCGCCAGCGCCGAGGTCCTGGTCAACGCCGCCGGCGCCTGGGCCGATGTCGTCGCGCAGGCCGCCGGCGCGGCGCCACTGGGCCTGCAGCCCAAGCGCCGCAGCGCGTTCACGTTCGACGCGCCCGAAGGCCACGACCACCGTCGCTGGCCGGTGGCCGGCGGCGTCGACGAACGCTGGTACTTCAAGCCCGATGCCGGCCAGCTGATCGGCTCGCCCGCCAACGCCGACCCGGTGCCGCCGCACGACGTGCTGCCCGAGGCGCTGGACATCGCCAGCGGCATCGCCGCCATCGAAGAGGCGACGACGCTGCGCATCCGCCGCCCGCGCCGCACCTGGGCCGGCCTGCGCACCTTCGCGCCCGACGGCGAGATGGTGATCGGCTTCGACGCCGCCGCACCGGGCTTCTTCTGGCACGCCGGCCAGGGTGGCTGGGGCATCCAGAGCGCGGCCGGCGCGGCGCTGCTGGCCGAGGCGCTGATCCTGAAGTCGACGTGGCCGGCGGCGCTGGCGCGCGAAGGCGTCGACGCCGATGCGCTGAACCCCGCGCGCCTACGCGGCGCCTGAGGCCGGCGGCCCCGGCCGGCCGGCGCATTCCTCGAACACGCGCGCGGTGCAGCGCGCGCACACCGCGTCGTCGAGTCGCGGCACGATGGCGGCGATGGCGCTGCGCTTGTCGGCGAACACGTGGTCGGCGCCCAGCTTGTCGAGGAAGCCGCGCGCGCGCCAGGTCTCCAGCACCTGCGGCCGCGGGCGGTGGAAGTAGAGGTCGCCGCCCATCGCCTTGCGGCGCAGGTGCTCCTCTTCCCAGAGCGCAGCGCCGGCGTAGTCGATGAAGTTCATGCTCTTGCCCATCACCAGCAGGTGGCGCGGCGCCTCGGCCGGCTGGCGCAGCGCGTGCAGGTGGTCGGACACGTGGGCGACGGCGCCGAAGAAGATCGCGCCCTCCATGCGCAGCAGCTTCAGCTGCGGGCACTCGGGGTGGCCGGTGCCGTCCATCACCACCATCGGCCGCGCCGACTCGCCGCGCGAACCGCGCACGAAACCCATCGTGCGCAGCGCCGGCCGCGAGGTGCGGTACAGGTAGCTGACGAGCGACAGGCCGACGCCGCCGAGCACCGCGTCTTCCAGCGGCAGCACCAGCATCGCCAGCCCGGTGGCGGCGGCGATCGCGGCCTCGCCGCGGTCGAGCGCGGCCACGCGCTTCCACTGCGCGCCGTCGACGAGCGACCAGGCCACCCACAGCAGCAGCCCCGAGACGGCCGCCAGCGGCACCCAGGCGATCAGCGGCGCGGCCGCCACGGCGAGCCCGAGCGCGATGACGCCGGCGAACACGCCCGCCATCGGCGTGCGCGCGCCGGCCTCCAGGTTCGGCAGCGACCGGTTCAGCGAGCCACTGGCCGTGAAGCAGGAGAAGAACGAACCGGCGATGTTGGCGAGCCCCTGTCCCAGGCACTCGCGGTTGACGTCCAGCTGCTGGCCGGCGCGTGCCGCCAGCGTCTTCGCGATGGCGATGCTCTGGCCGAGCGAGACGATGGTGAGCGCGAGCGCAATGCCGGCCAGCCGCGGCACGTCGGCCCACTGCACCGGCGGCGGCTGCCAGGCCGGCCAGGCCTGCGGCAGCGCACCGACGAAGCGCAGCGGCTGGCCCGCGTAGCGCATCAGCGCCCAGCCGCAGAGGCTGGCCACGCCCATCGCGATCAGCATGCCGGGGCCGCGCGGCCACAGCCGGCGCAGCGCCCACACCAGCACCAGCGCGCCCAGGCCGACCGCCGCCTCGTGGCGGTCGTTCAGCAGCTGCCGCCCCGCATGCCAGGCGATCAGCACCGCCGCGCCGGTGGTGAAGCCCAGCATCACCGACGGCGAGATGAAGTTCGCCAGCAGGCCCAGCCGCAGCAGCGCCACCACCGCCTGGATCAGGCCGACGGCGAGCGTGACGACGAGCGCCAGCCGCAGGTAGTCCGGCGAGCCCACCGCCGCCAGCGGCGCCAGCGTGGCGGCGAGCGCCAGCGAGACGGCGTTCGTCGGCCCGCTCAGCACGTGCCGGCTCGACCCGGCGAGCGCGGCCACGATGCAGGGCACGATGGCGGTGTACAGGCCCCAGGCCGGCGGCAAGCCGGCGAGCGCCGCGAAGGCCAGCGCCTGCGGCAGCGCGAGCACGGCGCCCAGCAGGCCGGCCATCGCGTCGGCGCGCAGCGTCGGCGCGTCGAGCTCGTGGACCCAGGGGCCGAAGATTCGGGCCGGCCACGAAGCGGGCCGGTGCATGTCGGTCATCGGGAGAGCGTAGCACCCGCACCCGGTGCCAGCCGCCAGGCCTTCAGCGCCCGCAGCAGCGTGCGCTTCTTCGACTGGTGGCCCTGCATGCGGCGCAGGATGTCGTCCAGCGTGCGCATCGCGTCGACGATGCGCGGGCCCTTGTTCAGCATCACGCACTCGGCGCGCTCGCCCATCGCGGCGTCGGTGACCTCGGCGCGCGAGGGCAGCCCGGTGTGCGCCAGCGTCTCCAGCACCTGCGTCGCCCAGACCACCGGCACGTGCGCCGCCTCGCAGGCCCAGAGCATCTCTTCCTGCACTTCGGCCAGGCGCTCGTAGCCGCACTCCACCGCGAGGTCGCCGCGCGCGATCATCACGCCGGCGGCCGGCCCTTCGAGGGCGGCGAACAGCAGCTCGGGCAGGTGCGCGAAGCCGCGCACCGTCTCCACCTTCAGCACGATGCCGCGTTCGGGCGCGCCCAGCCGCGCGAGCGCGGCGCGCAGCGTGCGCACGTCGTCGGCCGACTGCGCGAACGACAGGCCCACGGTGTCGGCCAGCGGCGCCACGGCGGCGAGGTCGTCGAGGTCCTTCGCCGTCAGCGCCGGCAGCGCGAGCACGGTGTCGGGCAGGTTGATGCCCTTGTCGGCGCGCAAGGTCTCGCCGCCGTCGCGCGCGGCGGTGATCTCGAGCTCGACGCCGCGCGCGACGCGCCGCCGCACCACGGCGCCGATGCGGCCGTCGTCGAACCACACCGGCTGGCCGACCTCGACGACGGCGAGCGCGGCGTCGAGCGTGCAGGCGATGCGCGCCCGGCCGCGCGCCGAAAGCCGGCCGCCGGCCGACCCGGCGCGCAGCAGCTGCAGGCGGTCGCCACGCTGCAGGTGCAGTTCGCCCGCGGCCGGCACGATGCCGTCGATGCCGGTCTCCGGGCCGCTGCCGGCGTCGCCCTCGCCGTGCAGCACCAGGCGCGTCTGCGGCACCAGGTAGGCGGTCTGCCGCCCCTCGACGACGGCGATGCCGGCGCGGCGTTGCCGCACGACGAACTCGCGCCGCGCGCCGCGCGCGTCGACGCAGCGCAGCACGGCGCCCACGCGCAGGCGCGCGAACCAGTCGCTCTCGACGTCCAGCACCGATGTACCGTCGGCCGCCAGCGCGCCACTGCCCGCCGGCCGCAGCGCCAGGCGCGCCGGCGCGGTGACGCGGCCGAAGGCGTCGCGCTGCGGTTTCAGGCGCAGCACCGCCGGCCCCGGCGGCAGCGCGCCGGTGCGCAGCTTCGGGCCGGCGAGATCGGCCTGCACGCCAACGCTGCGCCCGGCGGCCTTGGCGGCGCGCCGCACGTTGGCGGCCATCGCGCGCCAGCCGGCGGCGTCGTCGTGGGCGCAGTTGATGCGCGCGATGTCCATGCCGGCGGCGACCAGGCCCTCGACCAGCGCGGCGTCGTGCGCCGCCTCCGAGGGCAGCGTGACCATGATGCGCACGCCGCGCCCCTTCGGCGCGCTGCCGAACAGGCGTTCGGCGTTCGCGCGCAGCTGGTGGCGGCCGCTGCGGAAGCCCGCCGGCTCGTCGTGCCGGTGCGGCTGCCAGGGCCGGCCCACCAGCAGGTGCAGCAGGCCCAGCACCTTGTCGACGTTGGCCAGCACGTGGCTTTCGGAGCGCCCCAGCGACGACAGACCGATGGACGCCAGGCGGTCCTGCAGCGCACGCAGGTCGGCCTGGCGGAAGACGAGGAAGTGCGCCAGGTTGCGCGCGCTGGCGCGGTGCGCCGGGTGCACGCCGTCGACCCAGGACCCCAGCCGCGCGGCGCCGGCGAGCATGGCCGCGCGCAGCGCCGCCAGTTCGTCGATCAGCTCGCGGCAGGCGACCGGGTCCCAGGGCGCGCCGGCGCCGAGGCCCGCGGCCGCGCTGCGCGCGTGCGGCTTCGCCCGCCGGCTTGCGCGTGGCGGGGCCATCAGGCCGGCTTCGGCGCCGACCAGCGGTCGAAGGCGCGCGCCGCGACGGCGCGGCCCCAGAGATCGATCTGCACCGGCGTGCCGGCATGGACCGCACCGGCGGCGGCCCCGCGCACGTAGCCCAGCGCAACGCAGCGGCCGGCGGCGCGGCTGAAGCCGGCCGACGACAGCTCGCCGACCGCGGCGCCGTCGACGAGGAGGGTCTCGCCGCCCCACACATGGTCCCCGGCGTCGTCGAGCACGAAGCTGAGCAGCTTCTTCTTCAGCGGCTGGCCCTGCAGCGCGCGCAGCGCGTCGCGGCCGATGAAGGGCGTGGGCTTGGCGAGCTTCACGCCGACCGTCAGGCCGGCCTCGAACGGCGTCTCGTCGGGGCCGAGCTCGGCGCCCCAGGCGCGGCGGCCGGCCTCGATGCGCAGCGCGTCCAGCGCGTAGTAGCCGGCGTCGGCGAGGCCGAGCCCGGCGCCGGCCTCGCGCAGCACGCCGTCGACGTGGCGCGCCATCTCCACCGGCACGTACAGCTCCCAGCCGGGGCCGCCGACGTAGCTGATGCGCGCGGCGCGCACGCGCGCGTGTCCGAGGTCGATTTCGCGCGATTCGCCCAGCGCCGACGGCAGCGCGTCGGGGCTCGCGCGCGCCAGCAGCGCGGCGGCGTTCGGGCCCATCAGCGTCAGCACGCTGGTCATCGTGCTGACGTCGGTGAGCGTGACGTGGTCCTGCGCACCGACGTGGCGGCCGATCCAGTCGGCGTCGCGCGTGGCCTGCGCGCTGCCGGTCAGCAGCCAGAAGCGGTCGGCCGCCAGCCGCAGCACGGTGAGGTCGCTCTCGAAGCCGCCGCGTTCGTTGAGCATCGGCGTGTAGACCATGCGGCCGACGGGCACGTCGATCTCGTTGGCGCACAGCCGCTGCAGCAGCGCCAGCGCGTCGCGGCCCTGCACCAGCAGCTTCGCGAACGAGCTCTGGTCGAACAGCGCGACCGTTTCGCGCACGGCACGCTGCTCGTCGGCCACCCAGTCGAGCCAGCCCGGACGGCCCAGGCCGTGCGCCGGCCGCGGCGCATCGGCCGGCTGGCGGAAGTAGTTCGCGCGCTCCCAGCCGAACCGGCTGCCGAACTCAGCGCCGCGCGCGGCCAGGCGGTCGTACAGCGGGCTGGTGCGCAGCGGTCGCACGGTCTCCAGTTCCTGGCGCGGCCAGCGCATCGCGTAGTGCAGGCCGAGCGTTTCGCCGGTGCGTTCGGCCAGCGCCTTGCGGTTGGCCATGAAGGGCGCGAAGCGTCGGATGTCGACTTCCCACAGGTCCATCGGCGCTTCGCCGCCGAGCACCCATTCGGCGATCAGCTTGCCGGCGCCGCCGCTGTTGGCGATGCCCGCCGAGTTGAAGCCGGCGCAGACGAAGTAGCCGGCGAGCTCGGGCGCCTCGCCAAGGATGAAGTTGCCGTCGGGCGTGAAGCTCTCCGGGCCGTTCAGCAGCATCTTGATGGGCGCCGTCTCCAGGCACGGGGTGCGGTGGATGGCGTTCTTCATCAGGATCTCGAAGTGGTCCCAGTCCTCGCCGAGCAGCTGGAACTGGAAGTCGCTCGGGATCGGGTCCACCGTCCACGGCTTGGCCTTCGGCTCGAAGCCGCCCATCGCGAGGCCGCCGACCTCTTCCTTGAAGTAGATGAGGCCGTCGGGGTCGCGCACCACCGGCGTCATCGGGTGCACGCCGGCGATGCGGTCGGTGACGACGTAGAAGTGCTCGGCCGGGAACAGCGGCACCGTCACGCCGGCGAGCTTGCCGAACTGGCGCGCCCACTGGCCGGCGCAGTTGATCAGCACCTCGCAGCGCACCTCGCCTTCGCGCGTGCGCACGCCGGCGACGCGCCCGCCTTCGACGATCACGCCGGTGACCTCGACACCTTCGATCAGCTTCGCGCCGCCGTTGCGCGCGCCCTTGGCGAGCGACATCGTCAGGTCGGTCGGGTTGGCCTTGCCGTCGCCCGGGATCCACATGCCGCCCTGCAGGTCGTCGGTGCGCATGAAGGGCACGCGCGCGGCGATCTCCGCCGGCGTGACCAGGTGCACCTCGACGCCGAAGCCGCGCGCCAGCGCGGCCTGCTTCTGCAGCACCTGCCAGCGTTCGGGCGTGCGCGCCACGTTGACGCTGCCGCAGGCCTTCCAGCCGGTCGCCAGGCCAGTCTCGGCCTCGAGCGTGCTGTACAGGTCGATGCCGTACTTGCTCATGCGCGTCATCGTGCGGTTGGGCCGCATCTGGCCCACCAGCCCGGCGGCATGCCAGGTGGTGCCGCTGGTCAGGCGGCCCTGCTCGAGCAGCAGCACGTCGCGCTCGCCCTGCTTCGTCAGGTGGTAGGCGGTGGAACAGCCGGCGATGCCGCCGCCGACGATGACGACACGCGCTTGGGTGGGAAGGCTCATGCCGGCAGGCTAGCGCATTCCAGCGCCACAATGCCTGCATGAACACCCTGGACGCCTTCCCGATCACGCGCAAGTGGCCCGCGCGCCACCCCGACCGCCTGCAGCTCTATTCGCTGCCCACGCCGAACGGCGTGAAGGTGTCGATCGCGCTCGAGGAGACCGGCCTGCCCTACGAGGCGCATCGCGTCGCCTTCGACACGAACGACCAGCTCTCGCCGGAGTTCCTGTCGCTCAACCCGAACAACAAGATCCCGGCGATCCTCGACCCCGACGGCCCGGGCGGCAAGCCGCTGGCGCTGTGGGAGTCGGGTGCGATCCTGGTCTACCTGGCCGGCAAGACCGGGCAGCTGATGCCCACCGACACCGCCGCGCGCTACCAGACGCTGCAGTGGGTGATGTTCCAGATGGGCGGCATCGGGCCGATGTTCGGCCAGCTCGGCTTCTTCCACAAGTTCGCCGGCAAGGACTACGAGGACAAGCGCCCGCGCGACCGCTACGTGGCCGAATCGCGGCGCCTGCTCGGCGTGCTCGACCGCCACCTGGCCGACCGCGACTGGATCATGGGCCGCGACTACGGCATTGCCGACATCGCGATCTTCCCGTGGGTGCGCAACCTGGTCGGCTTCTATGGCGCCGGCGACCTCGTGGGCTTCGCCGACTTCGCGCACGTGCAGCGCGCGCTGGCCGCCTTCGTCGCGCGGCCGGCGGTGCAGCGCGGCCTGGCGATCCCGGCCGCGCCGGTCTGAAAGCGCGCATGACCGAACCGCTGCTGTTGACGGCAGCCCCCGTGGCCACCTTCGACGGCACGCGCCTGCTCACGCGCGCGAGCGGCTTCTTCTTCGAGCGCGAAGGGCGGCTGTACCTGGTGACGAGCCGCCACGTGCTGATCGACGAGCCGACGCAGCATTTCCCCGACCGCATCGAGCTGCAGCTGCACCTGGACGCGAAGAACCTGACGCAGGCCACCGACTGGTCGGTCCCGCTGTACCGCGACCGCCGCGCGGTCTGGCGCCAGGGGCGCGACGCCACCGGCGAGATCGACGTCGCGGTGATCGAGATCGAGCGCGCGGCGCTGCCGGAGGAGGCGCAGTTCCACGCCTTCACGCCGGCGCACCTGCAGGCCTCGCTCGACGAGATCGAGGTCGGCACGGCGCTGCTGATCGTGGGCTTCCCGCTCGGCTTCCACGACACGCTGCACCACCTGCCGGTGGTGCGGCAGGCGATCATCGCGTCGTCGTTCGGGTTGCGCTTCCAGGGCGAGGGCTATTTCCTCACCGATGCGCGCACGCACCGCGGCACCAGCGGCGCACCGGTGGTGATGCGCGCGCCGGTCGCCGATGGCGGCCTCGGCGGCCTGCCGTGGAAGCTGCTCGGCGTGCACGCCGGCCAGCTGGACATGAAGCCGCGCGATGCGGCCCAGGACGAATCGCTGGGCCTGAACTGCGCCTGGTACGCCGATATCCTGCTCACGCTGACGCAGGCAGCGGCGCCGGCCCGTTGAGGCCGGCGCGCTCGGCGGCCTAGCGGAAGCTGCGCTGCGCCGGGCGCGGCGCGCCACCGGCCCGCGGCTCGAGGTGGCGGAAGGTGATGCGGCCCTTGGTCAGGTCGTAGGGCGACAGTTCCAGCGACACGTTGTCGCCGGCGAGGATGCGGATGTGGTTCTTGCGCATCTTGCCGGACGTGTACGCCACCAGTTGGTGGCCGTTGTCCAGCAGCACGCGAAAGCGGGAGTCGGGGAGCACTTCCTCGACCTTGCCGCGCATTTCAATCAGGTCTTCCTTGGCCAATGAACTTCCTTGCAGTGTGATTCGGGTGAACGGGCCGGTTGCCGACCGCTGGCCACGAAGGGCCGCAGGGGGTGGCGGGTGCCGTTCTTCGCTGGGTGACCGGGCCCGCAGTGGGGAAGGGACCGGCCGTGGGGCTCGCCGCTGGGTGAGGCTGACAACCACAGCGGACCGGTGGGAGCGGTCTGGGAGGGGGTGTGCGCAGCGCGCAAGGGCTGCGAGGAACCGTGTCAGACGACATCTGCCGCGTCGGTGAGCACGCCGCGGAGAGGCCCGCATTGTACCCGCTGGTGCATGATGGCGCCTGCCCCCCGCCTTCCGGCCCCACGACGACGAGAGTGCCGCCTTGAGCCCCGACGAACCCACCCTGCAGACCACCCCCGACCCCGACCGCCAGCGCGCCGCCGCCGCCGAACCCGCGCCGGGGCACACGCTGCCGATCGGCACCGTCATCGGCGGCCTGAAGATCACCGGACTGATCGGCGAAGGCGGCTTCGGCATCGTCTACCTCGCCTACGACCCGACGCTGCAGCGCCAGGTGGCGCTGAAGGAATACATGCCGGCGAGCCTGGCCTCGCGGGCGATGAACTCGGGCGACGTGACGGTGCGCTCGTCGAAGTACAGCGACACCTTCAACGCCGGCCTGCGCAGCTTCGTCAACGAAGCGCGGCTGCTCGCCCGCTTCGACCACCCGGCGCTGGTGAAGGTGCACCAGTTCTGGCAGGCCAATCGCACCGCCTACATGGTGATGCCGTTCTACCAGGGCAGCACGCTGAAGGCGCACATCAAGAGCGAGCTGGCCCACGGCCGCCGCCCCGACGAGGCCACGCTGCGCCAGTGGCTGGCGCCGCTGCTCGACGCGCTCGACGTGATGCACGGCGAGCAGTGCTACCACCGCGACATCGCGCCGGACAACATCCTGCTGACGCCGAACGGCCCGCTGCTGCTGGACTTCGGCGCCGCGCGCCGCGTCATCAGCGACATGACGCATGCGCTGACCGTCATCCTCAAGCCCGGCTACGCGCCGATCGAGCAGTACGGCGAGGCGGCCACGATGACGCAGGGGCCGTGGACCGATCTCTACGCGCTGGCCAGCGTCGTCTACTTCGCCATCACGGGCCAGTCGCCGATCACCTCGGTCGAGCGCCTGATGGGCGACCCGCTGCCGCGCCTGGCGCAGGAGGCGAAGGGCCGCTACAGCGACACCTTCCTCGCCGCTATCGACGCCGCGCTGTCCGTCAAGCCGACCGACCGGCCGCAGAACGTGGCCGAGTTCCGCGCCTTGCTGGCCGGCACCGCGAAGCCGCGTGCCGTCGAGCGCACGGTCACGATCCCGCAGCCGGCGCCGGCCGCGCCCGCTGCGCCGGCGCCCGTGGCTGCCGCCCCTGTGGCGACGGCGCCGGCCCCCGCGCCGACGCCGATGCCGCGCCCGCAGGCGGCGCTGGCCGATCCGCCCGCCATTGCGCCGGCCGCTGCGCCGGCGGCTGGTGGCGGGGGCCGCAAGGTCGGCGCCATCGCCGTGGCCGTGCTGGCGGTGGGCGCGATCGCCGCGGTGTGGATGTCGCGGCGCGGCGACACCCCGACGGCCGCGCCGTTGGCCACCGCCGCCCCGGCGCCGGTGGCCACGCCGACGCCGACGCCGATTTCCGCCCCCGCACCCGCCACCGCGCCGACCGCGGCGACACCGGCCGCGGCCCCTGCCGCCGCGGCGCCGCCGGAGTCGCGCATCACCCCGGTCGTCGTCGGCGCACCCCGGCCGGCGCCCTCCCCCGCCCCGGCGGCAGCGGCACCGCCGCCGAAGCCGCGGCCGGTGGCGGCCGAACGGCCGGCGCCGACGCCGTCGCCAAGACCTTCACCGTCGCCCGCGCCCAGCCCGACGCCCACCCCGGCCCCGAAGCCGAGCCCCACGCCGGCGCCCGCGCCGCCCACCGCGCCGGCGGCCGAGCGTCCGCGGGTCGATTCGGCGCCGCGTGCGCCGGCCGTGCCATCCAAGCCGCCGCGCTGCGCCGAACTGCTGCAGAAGGGCGCGCAGGGCACGCTGTCGCTGGACGAGGCGACCTTCCTGCGCAGCGAATGCCGCTGAAGCGGCGGCGCCGGCGCTATTCGAGGACGACGCGCTCGCGCACCGCCGGCGGCCCGAAGACCTGGTCGACCTTGCCGTCGTTGCCCCAGAAGACCTGGAACTCCGAGCCGCTGTCGGCCCAGTAGCGCCACAGCGGCGCCTCGAGGTCGGGCGTGTAGTGCGCCGGCGGGTAGCCCACCGACATCAGCACCTGCTCGCGCGTCATGCCGCGCATCACCTTCATCGCGGTGATCGCCTCGCGCACCTTCGGTGCGAAGCCCTCCATCGCCGGCCGCGGGTCGTTGGCCAGGATGTAGCGCCGCGCGAAGTCGTCCATGCCGACGGCGCGGCTGTAGTCGTTGCCGATCGCGAGCTTCTTGCCGTCGATCTGCACCTGCACGCGGTAGCGGCCGAAGCCGGTCGCCTTCACCGGCGTGCCAGCAGCGAGTAGCTGCTTGCGGTCGCTGCGGTAGTTGATGTCGTTGACCCAGCCGCCGTCGTTCAGCAGGTTGCAGCACAGGTAGCCCTCGTACGGAAAGCTCAGCTTCTGCGCCGCGGCGCCACCGCTGGCGGCCAGCAGCACGGCGGCGGCAAGGGCGGGAACAAGGCGTTGCAGCATGGCGGGGGCTCCGGGGCGGGATGTCGGTTCGGGCAAAAGCATACGCGCTGCGATGGCCGCCGCCGCGGCCCGGCCGCTCAGGCCGCGCCCGCCGGCGCCGGCAGCGTGATCTCGATCCCGTTTTCGCCCAGCGCGAGGCGCCCGCCCATCTCGGCGACACGGCGGCGGATGGGCTCCAGGCGCGCGCCGCCGCGCAGCTGCGCCGCCGCGACCGGGCAGCCGACGCGCACGACGACATCGCCGCCACTGGCCAGCGTGCTGACGCCGATGCGCGGCGGCGGCTTGCCGCCGCCTTCGGCGATGGCCTGCAGCACGTTCATCATCACCTCGTTCAGGTGGTCGGGCACCAGTTCGCACGCGGGCAGTTCCGGCGCCGGCTTGAACTCGATCGGGATGCCGCGGAAGCGGCGGTCGAAGGCATGGAAGTCGCACACCGCCTTCAGCATCGCGTTGACGTCGACCCACTCGGGCGCGCCGCCGCGCGCGGTGGCGAAGTCGGAGATCTGCCGCATCATGCGGGCGATGCGATCGGTCTGCTCGAGGATCAGCGCCGCCGGCGCGGGCCCGGGCTCGGGCGTCGGCGGCAGCTGCTGCGCCACGCCGGCGATCACCGCCAGCGGGTTGCCGACCTCGTGCGACACGTTGGCCGCCATCGTCGACAGCGCGGCCATCTTCTCGCGGTGCCACAGCGCCTCGCGTCGCGCCGACTGCTCCTGCGCGAGCGTCTGGCGGTCGATGATGCGCTGGCCGATGCGCACGATCACGATCGAGGCCGTGTACAGCAGCGCGAGCAGCCCGCCGACGACGAGCAGGAAGCGGTCGGAGCTGTCATTCACGCTCTGCTGGTTGGCGCGCGAGGTGGCGGCCACCGCGGCGTCGTTGGCGGCGGCGATGGCGGCGAAGTCCTGCGACGCCGCCTGGATCTGCGCCAGGAAGGGCGTCACGTCGGAATAGAGCTCGAAGACGCCGACGACGGCGCCGCTGCGTTCGTCGCGCACCGGCACGTAGGTGGAGATGAGGTCGCGGTTCTCGACCATGCCCTCGAAGGCGCTGAAGCTGGCGCGGTGCGTCAGCTCGCTCGCCGGCGTGCCGGCCACGGCCGCGATCCAGCCCTTGTTGGCCGAGCCGTCCTCGCCGATCTGGCCGTGCTCGGACGAATAGACGGTGATGCCGCGCAGGTCCCAGACCTTCATCTTGAAGACCTTGGTCGCGCGCATCGCGGCGTAGGCCTTGGCGTCCAGCGCCGCGAAGCCGGGCAACGCGCGCACGCGGCGACCGAAGTCGACCCAGCAGGGCCGCCGCGCGTCCTTCGGCAGCGCGCGGCAGGGCTCGACCGACAGGCGCTGCGCACCGGCCACCAGCGGCGCGAAGTCCGTCGCCCAGGTGAGATTGGCCACCACGCGCGTCAGCGTGACGTGGCTGGCCTCGTGCACGGCGAGCAGGCTGGCGCGCGCGGCGGCCTCGTTCTGGCGCGCGAGCTCGGCCTGCGCCTTGGCGAAGAACTCGCGCTGCTGCTGCTGCACGCGGTCGAAGAAGACCTCCTCGCCACGCTGCAGCACGAACAGCGCCAGGCCGGCGGCGGCGAACACGACCAGCGTCGTGAGCATGAAGTAGCGCAGGAGCCGGAACCGCGCGGGCGGCGCGGCAGCGGCGGGCGGTGCGGGCGCGTTGGGCTCCATTGGTTGCCGATCGTAAGCCAGCGCAGGATCAGCCCAGTCTGAGCGCCATCACCCCCAGCACCACGACCAAGGTGCCCAGCGCGCGCTGGAGGCCGAACTTCTCCTTCAGCAGCCAGGTGCCGAGCAGCGCGGCGAAGAGCACCGAGGTCTCGCGCAGCGCCGCGACACTGGCCACCGGCGCGCGCGTCATCGCCCACAGCGCGATCGCGTAGCTGCCGATGGACGCTGCGCCGCCGAGCGCCGCCACCGGCCAGCGCCGCCGCGCGTAGGCGACGATCTCGCGCCGCCCTTCGCGGCTGCGCCGCCACCACACCAGCAGCGGGTAGGGCCAGCCGTCCAGCACGAAGAGAATCAGCACGTAGCGCAGCGCGTCGCCGCCGGCCTTGACCTCGGTGCGCACGCCCAGGCCGTCGACGAAGGTGTAGGTGGCGATGATGGCCGCGTTGGCGAACGCGAAGCCGAGCGCCTTGCGGTGGTGCAGCGCTTCGCCCGGGTGCGCCAGCCCGACCATCGCCACCCCCACCGTGATGCCGACGATGCCGAACCAGGCCGCCGGCGACGGCAGCTCGCCGACGATGGTGCTGCTGCCCAGCGCCACCAGCAGCGGCGCGAAGCCGCGCATGATGGGGTAGGTCATGCCCAGCTCGCCGTGCTCGTAGGCGCCGGCCAGCGCGATGTAGTAGCCGATGTGGATGACGAGCGAGGCGACGATGAACGGCCAGCTCTCCGGCTGCGGCAGGCCGAACCACAGCAGGAACGGCAGCGCGACGAAGCTGCCCAGGAAATGCACGAGCGCGGTGTCCACCGTCTTGTCGCCGGCCGACTTGACGAGCGCGTTCCAGCCCGCGTGCAGCAGCGCGCCGCACAGCACGGCGGCGACGACCGGCCAGGTGAGGCTCAGCAAAGGGCGATGCGCCTGGCGCGGGCCATGAAGTGGGCCAGCGCGGGCGTCGGCAGGCCCTCGGCCTTCGCCTGGTCATCCCACAGCCGCAGCCGCACGGCGTCCAGCGCGCCCGGCCGCGCCGCGAAGGCCTCGGCCTCGGCGGCGCTGAACACGCCGCCCTGCAGCACGAGGCTGCGCTTGGAGTCGTCGGACAGCGCCTCGTGGTAGCCCGGCCGCGTGGCGCAGAGGTAGCGCTTGGCGTCGACGTGCAGCTGGATCGCCCCCAGCACGCGCTCGGAGAACAGGCCGCGAAGAAACGGCAGCGCGCGGTACTGGTGCACGTCGTCGACGCCGCGCAGCGTCGGCGTTTCGCCCAGGTCGTGCAGCAGGTGGCCGAGGTCGTGCAGCAGCGCGGCGGTGACGAGTTCGTCGTCGGCGCCCTCGGCTTCGCCGAGCGTGGCGCTCTGCAGCGCGTGTTCGAGCTGCGTCACCGGCTCGCCGGTGTACTGCTCGTGGCCGCGTTCGGCGAAGAGGGTTTCGATGTCGGCGAGTGAAAGCATCTCAGACTCTCGGGTCGTCGAGCGGGGCCAGTTTCGAGTGCCGCAGCCGCGTGTCGGCCAGCGCGCCGGCCGATTCGAGGATGGGGTAGGCGATCGAGCAGATGTGCGAGTTGATGCGCTTCAGCTCGCTGATCAGGTCCAGGTGCAGCGAGCTCGTCTCGATGCTCTGCGCGGTGTTGTCCTGCAGCCGCGCGATGTGGTTGGCGGCGTACTCGTGCTCGAGGTCGCGGAAGCGCGCCTTCTCCTCCAGCAGCTTCTGCGCGTCGCGCACGTGGCCGTCGAGGAAGACGCTCATGCCCAGGCGCAGGTTGGCGAGCAGGCGCTCGTGCAGGTGGCAGATCTCGGCCATGCCGGCGTCGCTGAAGCGGCGCGCCTTGCGGATCTTCTTGTCCTCGATGTCCTGCACGACGCGCTCGATGATGTCGCCGATCTGCTCCATGTTGATCGTGAAGCTGACGATGTCGGTCCAGCGCCGGCCCTCGCGTTCGGACAGCGCCTCGCGCGAGATCTGCGTCAGGTAGAACTTGATCGCCGAGTAGAGCTCGTCGACGGTGTCGTCCATCGCGCGCAGGCGCTCGGCGAGCGCGAGGTCGTTGTTGCGCATCACCGGCAGGATGCCGCGCAGCATGGTCTCGACGATGTCGGCTTGGTGCAGCGCCTCGCGCGCGGCGCAGCTGATGGCCAGCGAAGGCGTGGCCAGCGCCATCGGGTCCAGGTGGCGCGGGCGGTCGGACGTCGACGGCGGCGGCGGCGGCAGCAACCGTTCGACGAGCCGGCCGACGGCGCCTGTGAAGGAGATGAACAGCAGCGCCAGCGTGATGTTGAAGCCGAGGTGGAACACCACGACCTGCTGCGACACGGTGGGCACGAACTGCTGCAGCCACACATGCGCCTGCGGCAGCAGCGGAATCGCGACGATCGCGCCCACGGTCTTGAAGATGAAGTTGCCCAGCGGCAGGCGCCGCACCTCCGGCGGGCTGCCGCTGGTGGCCAGCATGGCGAGCACGCCGCTGCCCACGTTGGCGCCGAGCACCAGGCCCAGCGCCACGCTCTCCGGCAGCATGCCCTGCGAGGCGAGCGTGGCCACCAGCAGCACGATCGCCAGGCTCGAATACGACAGCACGGTGAGCACGGCGCCGACGATGATGTCCAGCAGCGTCTCGTTGGGCAGCGCCACCAGCAACGCGCGCACTGCCGCAGACTCCGTCAGCGGCTTGGTCGCGCCGACGATCAGCTGCAGCGCCAGCGTGATGAGCCCCAGCCCGATCAGCACGCGGCCGATGCGCCCGGCCTGCCCCTGCTGGCGCGAGATGAACATGACGACGCCGCTGAAGATGAGCAGCGGCGACAGCCACGACAGGTCGAACGAGAACACCACCGCCATCAGCGCGGTGCCGACATCGGCCCCCAGCATCGCGGCCAGCGCGGCACTGCTGGCCACGAGCCCCTTGCCGACGAAGCTGGCGACGATCAGGCAGGTGGCGGTGCTGCTCTGCACCAGGCTCGTGACGCCCAGCCCGGCCAGCGCGGCGGTGAAGCGGCTGCTGAAGCTGGCCTGCAGCACGCGGCGCAGGTTCTCGCCGAACACGCGCAGCATGCCGGTGCGCACGATGTGCGTGCCCCACACCAGCAGGGCGATGGCAGCGAGCAGGTTGAGGAGGTGGAGCATCTAGGGCGCCAAGGTCGGCTGTCGGCACATTGCGGTCGTTCGCGTGCTCGGATTGGCGCGAAGGCCGAGGCCGCCGGGTGCCGGGCTCCGCTCATGTCCCCCGCGCTGGGCTTCGCCCAGCGCTCCTCCTTTACTTCGCTCCACCCGGCACCCGGCGTCCTCGGCCCGGCACCCACGTGGCGTGCCCGCAGGTCGCACGCCACCACCGGTGCCGGAGCGAGTGCACGGGGTGCCCCACGGAGCGAAGTAAAGGAGGAGCGGCGGGCGCAGCCCGACGCGGGGGACATGAGCGCAGTGGGGCACCCCGGGCGCTCGCGACCGCCAAAGAACGAACGTCCGAAACGTGCCGCAAGGCGCCGTCGGGCGCGATGAATCTTCGTGCGTTGACGCCGGCGATCGCCGCCATGGACGAGTGAGATGCTGAGCTACATCCTCAAGCGCGTGCTGCTGATGATCCCGACGCTGATCGGCGTGCTCACGGTCACCTTTGTCGTCATCCAGTTCGTGCCCGGCGGGCCGGTCGAGCAGGCGCTGACCAAAGGCCGCGCCGGCGCCGGCGACGGCGGCTATCGCGCGCGTGGCGACAGCGATGCCAAGCAGATCGAGGCGCTGAAGAAGCTCTACGGCTTCGACAAGCCGGCGCATGTGCGCTACGTCGAGATGCTGGGCAACTTCGCCCGCTTCGACCTCGGCACCAGCTTCAGCCAGAACAAGCCGGTGGCGCAGCTGATCCGCGAGAAGCTGCCGGTGTCCATCAGCCTCGGGCTGTGGACCTTCCTGGTGTCGTACCTGATCTCGGTGCCGCTGGGCATCGCGAAGGCGGTGCGCGAAGGCAGCGTGTTCGACTTCGCCACCACGATGGCGGTGCTGGTGGGCTACGCCATTCCCGGCTTCGTGCTCGGCGTGTTCCTCATCGTGCTGTTCGCCGGCGGCACCTTCTGGGACCTGTTCCCGCTGCGCGGCCTGGTGTCGGAGAACTGGGCCACGCTGTCGTGGCCGGCGCGCATCGCCGACTACTTCTGGCACCTGGCGCTGCCGCTTACCTGCCTGGTCATCGGCAGCTTCGCGACGATGACCTTCCTGACCAAGAACACCTTCATCGAGGAGATGCGCAAGCAGTACGTGCTGGTGGCGCGCGCCAAGGGCCTGTCGCAGCGGCGCGTGCTGTGGAAGCACATCTTCCGCAATGCGCTGATCCCCATCGTCACCGGCTTTCCGGCGGCCTTCATCGCCGCCTTCTTCACCGGCGCGCTGCTGATCGAGACGCTGTTCTCGCTCGACGGCCTGGGCCTGCTCGGCTACGAGGCGATCCTGCGCCGCGACTACCCGGTGGTGATGGGCTCGCTGTTCCTCTTCACGTTGATCGGGCTGGTCGTCAAACTGGTGTCCGACGTCGTCTACACGCTGGTCGACCCGCGCGTGCAGTTCGGGGCGGTGGGGCGATGAGCACCCGCGCGTCGCCGTCCATCGCGCTGTCGCCCGGCCAGCGCGCCTGGCAGCGCTTCCGCCGCAACCGCGTCGGCTTCGTCTCGTTCTGGGCGCTGCTCGCGCTGCTGGCGCTGAGCCTCGCGGCCGAGCTCGTCAGCAACGACCGCCCGCTCATCGCCGTCTACCAGGGGCAGTGGACCTTCCCGGTGCTGCACAACCCGCCCGAGCGCTTCTACGGCGGCGACTTCGACACCCCCACCGACTGGAAGGACCCGCTCATCGCCGAGCAGTTCGCCAAGCCCGGCAACTGGCGGCTGCACACGCTGAACCCGCACTCGGCCAACTCGGTGAACGCCTTCGCGACGCTGCCCAACCCGGCGCCGCCGAGCGCCGTGAACTGGCTGGGCACCGACGAGGCCGGGCGCGACATGCTGGCGCGGCTGCTCTACGGCTTCCGCGTCAGCCTGCTGTTCGGGCTGGCGCTCACCGCGGTGGGCATGGCGATCGGCCTCACGATGGGCGCGCTGCAGGGCTACTTCGGCGGCCGCGTCGACCTCGGGCTGCAGCGGCTGATCGAGATCTGGGCCTCGATCCCGGAGCTGTACCTGCTGATCATCTTCGCGTCGATCTTCTCGCCTTCGCTCTTGCTGCTGCTGGTGCTGCTGAGCCTGTTCGGCTGGATCGGCCTGTCGGACTACGTGCGCGCCGAGTTCCTGCGCAACCGCGGGCTCGAATTCGTGAAGGCGGCGCGCGCGCTCGGCCTGTCGAGCGGGCAGATCATCTGGCGCCACGTGCTGCCGAACTCGCTGACGCCGGTCATCACCTTCCTGCCGTTCCGCATGAGCGACGCCATCCTCGTGCTGGTGTCGCTCGACTTCCTGGGCCTGGGCGTGCCGCCGGGCACGCCGTCCCTGGGCGACCTGGTGCGCCAGGGCAAGAGCAACCTGGACGCGTGGTGGATCATCGTGCCGACCTTCGCGGCGCTGACGCTCACGCTGCTGCTGCTGACCTTCATCGGCGAAGCGCTGCGCGACGCCTTCGACACGCGCAAGTCATGAGCCAGACCCCGCTGCTGGAAATCGACCGTCTGTGCGTGCGCTTCGGCGCCAGCACGGTCGTCGACGACGTGTCGTTCTCGATCGCGCCGGGTGAAAAGTTCGCGCTCGTCGGCGAGTCGGGCTCGGGCAAGTCGATCACCGCGCTGTCGGTGCTGCGGCTGGTGGACAGCGCCACGACCACCGGCGCGATCCGCTTCGCCGGCGAGGACCTCGTCGCGAAGAACGAGCGCCAGATGCAGGGGCTGCGCGGTTCGCGCATCGGCATGATCTTCCAGGAGCCGATGACGGCGCTGAACCCGCTGTACACGGTGGGCCGGCAGATCGGCGAGGTGCTCGAACTGCACCTGGCGCTGCGCCCGAACGCAGCCCGCGCACGCGCCATCGAGCTGCTGGCGCGCACCGGCATCCCCGAGCCGGAACGCCGCGTCGACGCCTACCCGCACCAGCTCTCGGGTGGCCAGCGCCAGCGCGCGATGATCGCGATGGCGCTCGCCTGCAAGCCCGAGCTGCTGATCTGCGACGAGCCGACCACCGCGCTCGACGTGACGGTGCAGGCGCAGATCCTGGCCCTGCTCGACGAGCTGCAGGCCGAGATGGGCATGGCGCTGCTCTTCATCACGCACGACCTGAACCTGGTGCGCCGCTTCACGCACCGCGTGGGCGTGATGGAGCGCGGCCGGCTCGTCGAGCAGGGCGACACCACGGCGGTGTTCGCCGACCCGCAGCACGCCTACACGAAGAAGCTGCTCGCCAGCCGGCCGCAGCGCGTGGTGCAGCCGGTGGCGGCGGACGCGCCGGCGCTGCTGGACGCGCGCGGCGTCGGCGTCGCGTTCGCGGTGAAGGCCGGACTCTTCAAGCGCGCCAGCTTCCACGCCGTGCGCGACACCACGCTGGCGCTGCGGCGCGGCGAGACGCTGGGCATCGTCGGCGAATCGGGCTCCGGCAAGACGACGCTGGGCATGGCGCTGCTGGCGCTGCAGCCCATCGCCGGCGGCGAGGTGCGGCTGGACGGCGAGCGCATCGACAGCGCCGACCGCGCCACGCTGCGCCGCATGCGGCGGCGGCTGCAGGTGGTGTTCCAGGACCCGTTCGCGTCGCTGTCGCCGCGGCTGACGGTCGGCCAGATCGTCGGCGAGGGCCTGGCGTTGCACCACCCCGAGCTGTCGCCGGCCGAGCGCGAGCAGCGCGTGCTGGCGATGCTCGACGAGGTGGGCCTGAGCGAACGCCACGGCGTCGCCCACGTGCTGCAGCGCTACCCGCACGAATTCAGCGGCGGCCAGCGCCAGCGCATCGCGATCGCGCGCGCCGTCGTGCTGCAGCCCGAGGTGCTGGTGCTCGACGAGCCGACCTCGGCGCTCGACGTGTCGGTGCAGCAGCAGGTGCTGCAGCTGCTGGGCGAGCTGCAGCGCCGCCGCGGCCTGAGCTACGTCTTCATCAGCCACGACCTGTCCGTGGTGCGCGCGATGTCGCACCGCGTGATGGTCATGAAGGGCGGCCAGGTGGTCGAGGAAGGCGAGGCCGAGGCCCTGTTCGCCGCGCCGCGCGAGGCCTACACGCGCGAGCTGCTGGCCGCGGCCCACCTGTCATAGGCGGGTCACAGGCGGAAGGTCGCCAACCAGACGCCGGGCTCGTCGTCGCGCGGTGCGAGCTCCGCGCCCAGGCCCTCGAGCATGCGCAGCATCGGCGTGTTGTCGGCCAGCACGTCGCCGCTGAGCGTGGCCACGCCGTGGCGCGCGGCATGGCGCGCCAGCAGCCGCATCAGCCGGCGGCCCAGGCCGCGGCCCTGCCAGCCGTCGGCAACGGCGATCGCGAACTCGGCGCTCGCCGCGCCGTTCTTCACGTAGCGCGCGTCGGCCACGAGCAGCGGCTCGTCGTCGTCGCCCGGCTCGTGGACGACGAGCGCCACGTGCTCGCGCTGGTCGATGTGCACCAGCCGCTCCAGCGCTGACGGTGGCAGCCGCTGCAGGCCGACGTGGAAGCGCCGGTAGCGCGAGGTCGCCGACAGCGCCATCACGAAGGCCTGCTCGGCGGCTTCGTCCTGCGGCAGCAGCGGGCGCGCGATGACGTGGCGGCCGTCGTCCAGCGTCAGCGCCTGGAACAGCGCCACCGGCACGCGGGCCGGCAAGGCGGTCGCGGGTGCGTTCATTGGACGACCCTCCGCGCTGCGCGCTCTGGTAAGAGCACTTGGGAGCGGCCCGGCGCGCTCATGCCGTCACCATCAGCTCGGCCTCGCCGTCGGCGCGCAGCGCGCAGGCGATGGCATGCGCGGCGGTGTCGGCCACGAACTCGTCGCCCGGCCCGAGCACGATGTCGCGCCGGTCGTGGTCGAAGGTGATCCAGGTCTGGCCGGCCAGGCCGCGCAGGCGCGCCTGCGGCGGCAGGTCCAGGTGCGTGAACTGGCCCGGGCGCAGCGGCACGCGGGCGCGTGGTGTGTCGATGAGCATCGCGTTTCCTTCATGAGGTGGCATGCGCTGGCGTCATGAAAAACCGATGGCGACGCAGGCCGGTGCTGGCCATAATCATCTTGTGCCGCCTCAGGTACAAGCGATCATTCGGAATCCTTCGCATTCCGCCAGCGCATGCGATCACCCGACCCGGCCCGACTGCCTCCACTCGACCTGCTGCTCGCCTTCGAGGCCGCGGCGCGCCACCTCTCGTTCACGCGCGCAGCGGCGGAACGCTTCGTCACGCAGTCGGCGATGAGCCGGCAGATCCGCACCCTGGAAGACGAGCTCGGCGTGCCGCTGTTCCAGCGCGGGCACCGCGCGCTCACGCTCACGGCCGACGGCCAGCGCCTGTTCGCCGCCTGCAGCGCCGTCATCGCGCAGCTGCGCAGCGTGGTCGCCGAGATCCGCGCGCCGGCGCGGCGCGAGGTGCTGTCGCTGACGACGACGCCGGGGCTGGCGTCGCTGTGGCTGATCCCGCGCCTGCCGCGCTTCACCCGGCAGCACCCGGGCGTCGACGTGCGGCTGGACGCCAGCTTCGAGCGCCGCGCGCTCGCCGCGGAGGGCTTCGACATCGCCATCCGCTACGGCCGCGTCGGCGCCAGCGACGGCGCGCCGCTGTTCGCCGAGACGATGCAGCCGGTGTGCAGCCCGGCGCTGCTGCAGGGCGGCCCGCCGCTCGCCGTGCCGGCCGACCTGGCGCTGCACACGCTGCTGCAGGTGGACATGTCGCGCGAGTCCGGCATGCCGCTGGAGTGGGCGCCGTGGCTGCAGGCCGTGGGCCTGCCCGAGCTGGTGCCCGAGCGCATGCTCACCTTCAGCGGCTACGGCGAGGCCATCGCGGCCGCGGTGGCGGGGCAGGGCGTTGCGCTCGGCCGCCGGCCGCTGATCGACGCGCTGATCGACGGCGGCCAGCTCGTCACCCCCTTTGCCGACCGCACGGCGTCGCCGCGCGGCTACCTGCTCGTCGTCGAGCCGGCGGCGCGCCTGCGGCCGGCGGTGCGCGCCCTCGAACGCTGGCTGCTCGACGAAGCGGCCGGCCTCCCGCCCCCATCCCCTTGAAGGAGCCTGCCATGCCCCGTGCCGTCCTCGAAGAAGCGCGTCTCCACCCGGCGATCCGCGACCGCGTCGCGAACCACCACGCCGACATCGTGCGCGAAGTGGAGGCGGCGGTGGCGCAGCACGCCGTCGTCGTCGTCGGCATGCGCCAGAACCCGTTCCCGAAGAAGGCGCGCAAGGCGCTGCACGCGGCCGGCGTGCCCTACCACTACCTGGAGTACGGCAGCTACGTGGCCGAATGGCGGCGCCGCAACGCGCTGAAGATGTGGACCGGCTGGCCGACGCTGCCGATGGTGTTCGTCAAGGGCGTGCTGGTCGGCGGCGCCGACGACCTGGCGAAGCTGATCGCCAGCGGCGAGCTGAAGACGATGCTCGGTTGAGCGGCACCGCGCGGGTGCGGCCCGCCCCACAATCGCGGCCGATGCGAAGCGCCCTGCTGACCCTGTTGCTGGCGGCGGCGCCGGCGTTCGCCGCCGAGGCGCCGCCGGGGCTGGCGGCGTGCCGGCTGGCCGGCGTCGAGCACGGCGCGTGGTGCGGCAGCGTGAAGCGCCCGCTCGACCCCACGCAGCCGGGCGGCACGGCCATCGACATCCACTTCGCCGTGCTGCCCGCGGTGGCGCGCAACAAGAAGCCGGACCCGATGTTCTTCTTCGCCGGCGGGCCGGGGCAGAGCGCCATCGCGCTGGCGCCGCAGGTGGCGCGGCTGCTGGCGCGCTTCTCGAACCGGCGCGACATCGTGCTCGTCGACCAGCGCGGCACCGGGCGCAGCGCGCCGCTGGTGTGCGAGGACGCCGCTGCGACGCGGCCGCTGCGCGAAGCGGTCGACCCGGCGCGCCAGGTCGACGAGCTCGCGGCCTGTCGACAGCGTCTCTCGGCGCTGCCGCACGGCGACCTGCGCCAGTACACGACGGCCATTGCCGTGCAGGACGTCGACGCCGTGCGCGCCGTGCTGGGGGCCGAGCGGATCAACGCGGTCGGCGCGTCGTACGGCACGCGCGCGGTGCTGGAGTACCAGCGCCAGTTCCCGCAACGCGTGCGACGCGCCGTCATCGACGGCGTCGTGCCGCCGAACATGGGCATGCCGCAGAGCTTCGCCGTCGACGCGCAGGCCGCCTTCGACGCCGTGTTCGCCGCCTGTGCGGCCGAGGCCGCGTGCGCGCAGCGCCACCCCGCGCTGCGCGCGCGCTGGCGGGCGCTGCTGGACGGCCTGCCGCGCGAGGTGCGGGTGCGCCACCCCTTCACCGGCGCCGACGAGCGGCTGACGCTGACGCGCGAGGCCGTCGCCGGCCTGGTGCGGGGGCCGCTGTACGCGCCGGCGCTGGCCGCCGCGCTGCCGCAGGCCATCGACGACGCGGCGGCGGGCCGCTTCGAGGCGCTGTTCGCGCTGGGCTCGGCGCTCGGCGGGCCGCGCGGGCTGTCGATCGCGGCCGGCATGCACTTCTCCGTCGTCTGCACCGAGGACCCGCCGCGAACCGACGCGGTGCCGGCCGGCGCCGCCGGCGACTTCGGCGCACACCTCGCCGGGCTCTACCAGCGCATCTGTGCGGACTGGCCGCGCGGTCAGGTCGAGCCCGCCTTCTATCGCGTGCCGCCGGCGGCGGCGCCGGTGCTCGTGCTGTCCGGCGGACTCGACCCGGTCACGCCGCCGCGCCACGGCGCGCGCGTGGCGCAGGCGCTGGGCGCGAACGCGCGCCACGTCGTCGTCGCCAACGCCGGTCACGGCGTGATGGCGCTGGGCTGCCTGCGCGACGCGCTCTACCGCTTCGTCGACGCCGGCACGGCCGAGCAGGCGCTGGCGACCGACCTGCGCTGCGCCGACGGCGTGCCGCGCCCGCCCGCTTTCGTGCCCGTGGAGTCGCAGCCGTGATCGAGGTCCGGCAGCTCCACAAGCGCTTCGTGCAGGGCCGCGGCCGCAAGGCGCGCGAGGTGCACGCGGTGGCCGGCGTCGACTTCACGGCCGCCGACGGCTGCATCACCGGCCTGCTGGGCCCGAACGGCGCCGGCAAGACGACCACGCTGCGCATCGCCGCCGGCCTGCTGCGGCCGGACGGCGGCACGGTGTCGGTGGACGGTATCGACGTCGCGCTGCAACCGGCCGCCGCGCTGGCGCGCATGGGCGTGCTGAGCGACGCGCGCGGCCTCACGCCGCGGCTGACGGCGCGCGAGAACATCGTCTACTACGGCCGCCTGCACGGCATGGCGGCGGCGGCGGCGGACGCGCGCGCCGAGGCGCTGGCCGCGATGCTCGACATGGCACCGCTGCTGGACCGCCGCACCGCCGGCTTCAGCCAGGGCGAGCGCATGAAGACGGCGCTGGCGCGCGCCCTCGTGCACGACCCCGCGAACATCGTGCTCGACGAGCCGACCAACGGCCTGGACGTGCTGGCCACGCGCTCGCTGCGCGACGCGCTGCGCCGCCTGCGCGACGACGCCGGCAAGTGCATCGTCTTCTCGACGCACATCATGCAGGAGGTGGAGCGGCTGTGCGACCACGTGGTGGTGGTCGCCCACGGGCGCACGGTGGCCGCCGGCAGCGTCGCCGAGCTGAAGGCGCGCAGCGGCCTGGCCGACTTCGAGGAGGCCTTCGTGCAGCTGGCGTTCGGCGAGGCAACGGACACGGGCTGCGGGCCGAGCGCCGGGCCGCTCCCAAGCCGGCCCGCGATCCCCCCGGGGGATCGGCCGACGGCCCCGTCGGGCGAGGGGTCGTCATGACCCGCGCCTGGACGGTCTTCCGCAAGGAGTGGACCGACGCGCTGCGCGACCGCCGCACGCTGCTGATGGTGCTGGCCAGCTCGGTGGCGATCGGCCCGCTGGTGCTGGTGCTGCTGTCCACGCTGGTGGCCGGCATGGAGCAGCGCGCGGAGGCGCGCGAGCTGGTGGCCGTCGGCCTGGAGCACTCGCCGACGCTGCGCAACTACCTCGAGCGCCAGACCTACACGCTGCGCGCCGCGCCGCCCGACCACGAGACCGCGTTGCGCGAAAGCCGCCTCGGCGACCCGGTGCTCGTCATCGGCCCCGGCTTCGAGGCCGCGCTGGCACGCGGCGAAGCGCCGGTGGTCGAGATCGTCAGCAGCGCCGCCAACCCGCGCGCGCAGGCCGGCGTCGGCCGCCTGCAACGCCTGCTGCAGGGCTTCAACACCGAGCAGGCGACGCTGCGGCTGGTGCTGCGTGGCGTGGCGCCGGCGCTGCTGGAGCCGGTCAAGGTGGAGGAGCGCGACCTCGCCGACCCCGCGACGCGCTCGGCGCAGCTGACGGCGCTGGTGCCGTTCTTCGTGCTGATGGCGATGGTCTACGGCGCGCTCAACGCGGCGCTCGACACGACCGCCGGCGAGCGCGAGCGCGGCTCGCTCGAGCCGCTGCTGATGAACCCGGTGTCGCGCTGGGCGCTGGTCGTCGGCAAGTGGGGCGCGGTGGCGGCGGTAGCCACGCTGATCGCCGCTCTCGGCGCCTTCAGCTTCCTGCCCGGGCAGTGGCTGCTGCAGAGCGAGACGCTGGCGGCGCTGTTCCGCTTCGGGCCCGGCGAGGCAGCGGCGTTCGTGCTGATCCTGCTGCCGCTGGCCGGCGCGCTGTCGGCGCTGCTGATGGCGATCGCCATCCGCTGCCGCAGCTTCAAGGAGGCGCAGGCGAACGCCACCGTCGTGGTGCTGGGCATGTCGCTGCTGCCGCTGGTCAGCATCTTCAACCAGGAAGGCGAGGCGCCCTGGCACCGCTGGGTGCCCGCGTTGTCGCAGGTGGTGCTGATGGGCCGCGTGCTGAAAGGCGAGGCGATCACGGTCGCCCAGGCCCTGCCCGGCGTGCTGGTGGGCGTGGCGCTGGCCGCGCTGTGCCTGGCCTACGTGGCGCGCCGGCTCGGGCGCGCCGCGCTGGAGTAGGGCCGCGCGCCTACTGCGTGGGCGTCGCGAGGGCGCGTGCGACCTCGGTCTGCCAGGGCAGCTGGTGCACGATTTCGTTGAGGAAACGCGCCGCCTCGAAGGCGGTGAGGACTTCGCCCTCGTCGCCGATGAAGCGCAGGTTCGTCACCACCGACAGCGGGTCGGCCATCGCGACGATGCCGTGCGAGATCTGCACCCAGTCCCAGGCGACGCCGGCTTCGCCGTCGGCGAGGCTGCCCGCCCACAGGGTCTGGCCGGCCATGCCGCTCAGGCGGTCGCCGGGGCAGGTGATGCGCGTGCCCAGGTGGTGGAACTGCAGCCCCGAAGCGCGGTCGGCCTGCCACAATAGAGGGGGCCACGCGCGCAGGGACCATGGCGAGATCGGTGGCATGGGAGGCTCGTGAAGGCGGGTGGCAAGGTGCTGCATGCGGATATCTTCGGCATGCGCGGCTTGCTTGAAAGCTGTAAACCCTGTCAGGGCCGTGACGTCTTGCGGCACCGTGGCGGTGCCAGGCAGTGGAGAGGAGATCGATGCTCCCGGGTGGCTACTCGGCGGTCCTGCAGGCCAAGTCGGTGGACGAGTTCCGCGACGAGGTCGTGCGCTTCACGCGGCAGCTCGGCTTCGAGACCTTCACCGCGATGACGGTGGTCGACCACGCGATCGGCCAGAGCGACTTCATCACCGTCGAGAACCCGCCGACCGGCTACGCCGAGGCTTCGCACAACCCCGGCTCGTACCGGCGCGACCCGGTGATGCAGCACTGCAAGCGCCAGAGCGTGCCCATCATCTGGGACCGCGAGACCTACTCCAGCCAGGGCCTCGTCGACCTGTGGGAAGAGCAGGCCACCTTCGGCTACCACACGGGCATCGCGATGGCCCTGCACCTGCCCGAAGGGCGGCACTTCCTGCTCGGCGTCGACCGCGACCGGCCGCTGCCCGGGGACACGGCGGAACTGCAGCGCGTGGTGGCCGATCTGCAGCTCTTCGCGGTGCACGCCCAGGACGCCGCGCTGCGCCTGATGCTGCCGGCCGCGCAGCAGCCCGACCGCCCGGCGCTGACGCCGCGCGAACTGGAGGCGCTGCGCTGGACGATGGACGGCAAGACCGCCTGGGAAGTCGGCGCCATCCTCGGCATCAGCGAGCGCACGGCGGTGCTGCACGTGAACAACGCGATGCACAAGCTGGGCTGCGTCAACAAGCACCAGGCCGTGCTGAAGGCGCTGCGCCTGGGCCTGATCCACTGATCCGGCCGCGTGCACGGCGGCGGGTTCGCGCCTTGGACCCTGTAAGAGCTAACAGTACCCCGGCGCGACGGGCACTGCTTCAATGCGATGGACGGTGTGCAACTGCACACCGGAGCCACCGATGGAGCTTGCCATGCAACACGACCAGAAGCCCGTTCGCGACCTCGATCGCGCTGTTCAGACCCCGGCGGCCGGCGGCCCGGTCGAACTCGACCCCGCGCTGTTCGCGCTCGTGTCCGGCGGCGCGCCGCGCAGCGGCTGGACGACCGACAGCACGGCCATCGTCACGCCCGACGCTCCCCGCAGCGGCTGGCTCTGAACCGAATTCCCGCTGCGCAGCAGCGGCGATTGCGCGCCTGGGAACGGCTGGTGATCCGGTCCTAGGCCACTTGGCGTCACGGGTCTCATCCCTCCAGTTCCGTGATGCTTGCGGACCGGCTGTGCCGGTCCGCGTTTTTTTGTCGGTGAGTCCGGCGTAACTTCATGCGCCTGTTGTTTCGACCCGAAGCCGTCGCGGCTCAAAGCCAGCAGTGGCTCGGGCGCGTGCAGCTCATCAGGCCGCTCGCCCTGGATGTCGTCACCATCGGCGTCGTGGTCGCGGCGCTGGCCCTTGTGGCCTTCCTGTCGCTGGCCCAGTACACGCGCAAGGTCGCGGTGCCCGGTGTGCTCGCGCCCGACCGCGGGCTGATCCGCGTCGTGCCCACCGCCAGCGGCACTGTCGTCGAGCGCCGCGTCGGCGAAGGGCAGGCGGTGCGCGCCGGCGACGTGCTGTTCGTCATCGCGATCGAGCGCTCCACGCTGGCCGCCGACGCCCAGGCGCAGGTGCAGCGCAGTCTCGACGAGCGCGAGCGCAGCCTGAAGGACGCCGCACGCCAGCAGCGTGAGCTCGCCGAGGCGCAGCGTGTGTCCATCGACCGGCGGCTGCAGGCGCTGGCCGGCGAGCTGGCCCAGGTGGACGGCGAAGTGGCGCTGCAGCGCCAGCGGCTCGCGCTGGCGCGCCAGGCGATGGCACGGCTCGAATCGCTGCGCGACCAGCAGTTCATCTCGCCGGCGCAATTGCAGGCCAAGAGCGAGGAGCTGCTGGCGATCGAGGCCGCGGCGCAGTCGCTCGAGCGCCAGCGCGCCAACCTCGCGCGCGAGCGTGCCGCGCTCGAAGGCGAGCGCAGCCAGCTGCCGTTGCTGGCGCGCGGCGCGCAGGGCGGCATCGATCGCGACCTGGCCGCGCTGTCGCGCGAGGCGGCCGAGCAGGACGCGGCACGCCGCGTCGTCATCCGCGCGCCGCACGACGGCACGGTGAGCGCCGTGCTGGCCGACGCGGGCCAGAGCGTGTCGCCCTCGTCGGCGCTCGCCAGTCTGGTGCCGGCGGGGGCCGCGCTGCAGGCGCAGCTGTACGCGCCCTCCAGCGCCATCGGCTTCGTGCGGCCGGGGCAGGTGGTGCGCCTGCGCTACGAAGCCTTCCCGTACCAGAAGTTCGGCCACCGCGCCGGCCGCGTGGTGCAGGTGTCGCGCACGCCGCTGGCGCCCAGTGAACTGCAGGCGCTGGCGCTGCCGGTGCTGGACGAGGCGGCGCGCGAGCGCGAGGCGATGTTCCGCATCACCGTCGCGCTCGACGCCGACGAAGGCGCCGAGCCGTTGCCGCTGGTGGCCGGCCTGCGCCTGCAGGCCGATGTGCAGCTGGAGACGCGGCGCCTCGTCGAGTGGCTTTTCGAGCCGCTGCTCGGCCTGGAGCGGCGCCTTCAATGAAGTCCGCGGTGAATCCATCCTTGCGGCTGGGCTGGGGCGCCCCGCGCGTGCCGCTGGTGCTGCAGACCGAGGCCGCCGAGTGCGGCCTGGCCTGCCTGGCGATGGTGGCGTCGGCGCATGGCCACCGGACCGACCTGCCGACGCTGCGGCGGCGCTTCTCGCTGTCGGCCAAGGGCGTGACGCTCGGCGACCTGGTGCGCATGTCCGAGGGCCTGAACCTGCAGGCGCGCGCGCTGCGCGCCGAGCTCGACGAACTCGAGCAGCTGCAGACGCCGTGCATCCTGCACTGGGACCTGAACCACTTCGTCGTGCTCGTTTCGTACCGGCGTGGCGTGGCCGTGATCCACGACCCCGGCCGCGGGCAGCGCCGGCTGCGGCGCGACGAACTGTCGCGCCACTTCACCGGCGTCGCGCTCGAACTGCAGCCGGGGCCGGGCTTCGAGCGCAAGACCGAGCGCCAGGCGGTGCGGCTGGGCCAGCTGCTCGGGCCGGTCACCGGGTTCCGGCGCTCGCTGGCGCAGATCCTGGTGCTGGCGCTCGCGCTCGAGACCTTCACGCTGCTGTCGCCGTTCTTCATGCAGTGGGTGGTCGACGGCGTCGTCATCAGCGCCGACCGCGACCTGCTGCTCACGCTGGCCATCGGCTTCGGCCTGCTGGTGCTGGTGCAGGTGGCGACCGCGGCGGCGCGCTCGTGGGCGGTGCTGTACCTGTCGGCCACGCTGAACCAGCAATGGCTGGTGAACGTGTTCGCGCATTTGCTGCGCCTGCCGGTGAGCTGGTTCGAGAAACGCCACCCGGGCGACATCTGGTCGCGCTTCGGCTCCGTGCAGCAGATCCAGAAGACGCTGACGACGAGCTTCATCGAGGCCGTGCTCGACGGCCTGCTGGTCGTGCTGGCGCTGGCGATGATGGCGGTCTACAGCGTCACGTTGACGGCCGTCGGCCTGGCGGCGGTGCTGGGCTACGGCCTGCTGCGCTGGGCCTTCTTCCGGCCGCTGCGCGAAGCCACCGAGGAAGCGCTGGTCTTCGAAGGCAAGCAGGCGAGCCACTTCCTCGAATCGCTGCGCGGCGTGCAGGCGATCAAGCTGTTCAATGCGCAGGCCGACCGGCAGTCGCGCTTCGCCAGCCTGGTCGTCGACACGATGAACGCCGAGGTGGCCACGCGCAAGCTGGAGCTGCTGTTCTCTGTGCTGCACCGGCTGCTGTTCGGGCTGGAGCGCGTGGCCGTGGTCGGCGTCGGTGCGCTGCTGGTGCTGGACGGCCGGCTCACGGTGGGCATGCTGTTCGCGTTCCTCGCCTACAAGGAGCAGTTCGCGCTGCGCGTGAGCGGCCTCATCGACAAGGCGGTGGCGCTGAAGATGCTGCGCCTGCAGGGCGAACGGCTCGCCGACATCGTGCTGACGCCGCCGGAGGCGGACGCGCAGCGCGCCGCCGTGGACATGCCGCGCGAGGCCGCCGCCGGCCTGGAGCTGCGCGATGTCTGCTTCCGCTACGCCGATGGCGAACCCGAGGTGCTGCGTGGCGTGAGCCTGCGCATCGAGCCGGGCGAGTCGGTGGCGATCGTCGGCCCCTCTGGGGGGGGCAAGACGACGCTGCTGAAGGTGATGCTGGGCATCCACGCGCCGACGGCGGGCGAGGTGCTGGTGGGCGGCGTGCCGCTGGCGCGCCTGGGGCTGCGGGCCTGGCGCGACGCGGTCGGCGTGGTGATGCAGGACGAGCCGCTGTTCTCGGGCTCGATCGCCGACAACATCTGCTTCTTCGACCCCCAGCCCGATGCGGCGTGGATTGCGCAGTGCGCGCGCGTGGCCGCGGTGCACGACGAGATCGAGGCCATGCCGATGGGCTACCACACGCTCATCGGCGACATGGGCGCCGCGCTCTCGGGCGGGCAGAAGCAGCGCGTGCTGCTGGCGCGCGCGCTCTACAAGCGGCCGAAGATCCTGCTGCTCGACGAGGCGACGAGCTCGCTCGACGTCGAGCGCGAACGCATCGTCAACCAAGCCGTGCGCCAGCTGGCGCTGACGCGCGTGATCGTGGCGCACCGGCCCGAGACCATTGCGTCGGCCGCACGCGTGATCGCGCTCCACGAGGGGCGCGTCGCGCAGGACCTGCGCAGCGTGGTGGGCTCGGCGCCGATGCAGTAGCCGATCAGGCCTTCTTCATCGGGCAGGTGTTGAGGCCCAGCACCGTGTACAGCGGGCAGAACCCGAACAGCGCGGTGCCCAGCGGCACGAGGCCGATCCAGCCCCACAGGCCGATGGTGCCGGTCAGCGCCAGCGCGATCAGCACGAGGCCGGCGACGATGCGGAGGATGCGGTCGATGCCGCCGACGTTGCTCTTCATGGTGTGTGCTCCTGGACCGGCGAACCTGCCGGATGCGAAGCAGTGTCGTCGTCGCGCGGCGCGGCTTCAGTGACCTGGGTCACTCGGCGCGCCGGCGGCGTGCACGCGCAGCGCGTGGCCGTCGACGATCTCGATGCGCTCGCGGCCCAGGCGCACCCAGCCGTCGCGCTCGAACCGCTTGAGCAGGCGGGTGACGATCTCTCGTACGGTGCCCAGCTCGTCGGCCAGCGCCTGGTGCGTCAGGCGCAGCTCGCGCCCGTGGCCGAGCAGGGCATGCGCGAGGCGCTGGTCCAGGCGCTGGAAGGCCACGGCCTCGGTCAGCGCCATCAGGTCGGCCAGGCGGTCGGCGAAGATGCCGAAGACGAAGCGGCGGAATTCGGCGTTCGCCGACCAGCGCTCGAAGCCGCTGGGCGTGAGCAGCACGAGTTCGGTGTCCTCGGTGGCCTGGCCGTGCGCGGCGATCGGCACGTGGCCGAACAGGCACGAGGTGGAGACGACGCAGAGCTCGCCCGGCGTCACGCGGTAGAGCTCGATCGATCGGCCGCCGGGCGAGCCGCGCGCAACCTTCACGCTCCCGGACAGCACCATCGGGAAGCCGCGGCACGGCGTGCCCTGCTCGAAGAGCACGGTGCCGGCGGGCACGCTCGCGCGCTGTGCTTCGTGGTGCAGCACGTCGGCGCGCAGTGCGGGCTCGATGGCGCCGAGCAGCGGGTAGAGCGCGGCGAGCCGCTCGGCGGTGGGCGTGTCGGACGGGTCCACGGGTCAGGCGGTCAGTCGTTCCAGGCGCGTCAGCGTGGCCATCGCATCGGCGCGTGAAGGGCCGCACATCGACGGCTCGGGCCG
>CAUJHQ010000028.1 GCA_963204815.1 Pseudomonadota bacterium
CCGTCGACCGTCTTCGCGCCGCCGGCGAGCGCGGCTTCCAGGATCTCCATGCCGTTGCTGATGGTCTGGAAGAAGCGTTCCTCCTCCTGCTTCAGCACCTCGGTGGCACGCAGCTTGTCGCGGCGGAGCTCGGGGTAGGCGTCGCCCATCTCGTCGGCCAGCGCCGCCACCAGCGTGTGGAAGAAGGGCTTGCGCGCGCCCAGCTTGTAGCCATGGCGGATGGCGCGGCGCGCGATGCGGCGCAGCACGTAGCCGCGGCCGGCGTTGCCCGGGATCACACCGTCGACCACCGTGAACGTGGTGGCGCGGATGTGGTCGGCGATGACCTTCAGCGAAGGCGAGTCCTTGTCGCAGTCACCGGCACCCGCCGCGTCGACGGCCGCCTTCGCCGCCGCCAGCAGGTTGGCGAACATGTCGATCTCGTAGTTGCTGTGCACGTGCTGCAGCACGGCGGCCAGGCGCTCCAGGCCCATGCCGGTGTCCACGCTCGGCTTCGGCAGCTTGTGCATCACACCGTCTTCGGTGCGGTTGAACTGCATGAAGACGTTGTTCCAGATCTCGATGTAGCGGTCGCCGTCCTGCTCGGGGCTGCCCGGCGGGCCGCCGGCCACGTCGGGGCCGTGGTCGTAGAAGATCTCGCTGCACGGGCCGCAGGGGCCGGTGTCGCCCATCATCCAGAAGTTGTCGGACGCGTAGCGCGCGCCCTTGTTGTCGCCGATGCGCACGATGCGCTCGGCCGGCAGGCCGATGTCCTTCAGCCAGATGTCGTAGGCCTCGTCGTCCTCGGCGTAGACCGTGGCCCAGAGCTTTTCCTTCGGCAGGCCGAAGTTCACCGTGAGCAGTTCCCAGGCGTACTTCAGGGCGTCGCGCTTGAAGTAGTCGCCGAAGCTGAAGTTGCCCAGCATCTCGAAGAACGTGTGGTGGCGCGCCGTGTAGCCGACGTTGTCGAGGTCGTTGTGCTTGCCGCCGGCGCGGATGCACTTCTGGCTGGTGGCCGCGCGCGTGTACGGCCGCTTGTCGAAGCCCAGGAACACGTCCTTGAACTGGTTCATCCCCGCGTTCGTGAACAGCAGCGTCGGGTCGTCGCCCGGCACCACCGGCGAACTGGCGACGACGGCGTGGCCCTTCGATTCGAAGAACTTCAGGAAGGTGGAACGGATCTCGGAAGCTTTCATGGGCCTTCGCGCCGGCGCGGGGTTGTGATGACCAGAACCGGCGATTGTAGGTTTGCGCCTGCCGCACGGTAGAGTGACGGAATGGACACCAAGACCTCCCCCCTCGCGGCGCTGGCCGACCCCGGCCTGCTGAAGACCGACGGCCTGATCAACGGCGAATGGGTGCCGGGCAATGCCCGCTTCGGCGTCGACGACCCGGCCACGGGCCTCGAACTCGTGAAGGTGGCGAACCTGGGCGCGGTCGACGCGGCGGCCGCCATCTCGGCGGCGCAGAAGGCCTGGCCGGCCTGGCGCGCGAAGACCGCGAAGGAGCGCGCGTCGATCCTGATGCGCTGGTTCCACCTGCTGCACCAGCACGCCGACGACCTGGCGCGCATCATGACCGCCGAGCAGGGCAAGCCCTTCGCCGAGGCCCGGGGCGAGGTCGGCTACGGCGCCAGCTTCCTGGAGTGGTTCGCCGAAGAAGCGCGCCGCGTCTACGGCGAAACCATCCCCACCACCGACAACAACAAGCGCTACCTCGTCGTCAAGCAACCGATCGGCGTGTGCGCGGCGATCACACCGTGGAACTTCCCGATCGCGATGATTACGCGCAAGGTGGCGCCGGCGCTCGCCGCCGGCTGCCCGGTGATCATCAAGCCGGCCGAGCAGACGCCGCTGTCGGCGCTGGCGGTGGCCGAACTGGCGCAGCGCGCCGGCATGCCCGCCGGCGTGCTGGGCATGCTGCCGGCCGATGCCGAGAACTCGGTCGCTATCGGCGCCGTGCTGTGCAGCAGCGACGTGGTGCGCCACCTGTCGTTCACCGGCAGCACCGAAGTGGGCCGCATCCTGGCGCGCCAGTGCGCGCCGACGATCAAGAAGCTGAGCCTCGAACTGGGCGGCAACGCGCCCTTCATCGTCTTCGACGACGCCGACCTCGACAGCGCGGTCGAAGGCGCGATGGTCAGCAAGTACCGCAACGCCGGCCAGACCTGCGTCTGCGCCAACCGCTTCTACGTGCAGGCCGGTGTCTACGACGCCTTCGTCGACAAGCTCGCCGCGAAGGCGCAGGCGATGAAGGTCGGCAACGGCTTCGAGGCCGGTGTCGTGCAGGGCCCGCTGATCGACGGCGCGGCGATCGCGAAGGTGGAGGGCCACGTGGCCGATGCGCTGGCCAAGGGCGCGCGCGTCGTCACCGGCGGCACCCGCCAGGGCGAACGCTTCTTCACGCCCACCGTGCTGGCCGATGTGACCGGCGACATGCTGTGCGCGAAGGAGGAGACCTTCGGCCCGGTGGCGCCGGTGTTCCGCTTCGAGACCGAGGCCGAGGCCATCGAACTCGCGAACGCCACCGAATTCGGCCTCGCGAGCTACTTCTACAGCCGCGACATCGGCCGCGTGTTCCGCGTCGGCGAGGCGCTGGAATACGGCATGGTGGGCATCAACACCGGCCTCATCTCGACCGCCGAGGTGCCGTTCGGCGGCGTCAAGCAGAGCGGCCTGGGCCGCGAAGGTGCACGCCAGGGCATCGACGACTACGTCGAGCTGAAGTACCTCTGCCTGGGCGACATCCAGCGCTGATCAGGCCGGCACCACCAGCCGCTGCACCGCGCCCACCAGGCGCTCGAGCTCGACCGGCTTCGTCAGGTAGTCGCGCGCGCCGGAGGCGAGCATGCTCTCGATGTCGGTGGACATCGCGTTGGCGCTGACGGCCACGACCGGGATGTCGCGCGTGCGCGCATCCGACTGCAGGCGCACCAGCACCTCGGGGCCGTTCATGCCGGGCAGCTGCACGTCCAGCAAGATGAGCGCCGGCGGCGCGCCGCGCGCCATCTGCAGGCCTTCGGCCGGCGTCGACGCACAGACCAGGCGGTAGCCGGGCAGGCGTTCGAACAGCGCTTCCATCACGAAGACGTTGACCGGGTTGTCCTCGATGTAGAGCACCGTCGGCGCGCCCGGCGGCGGCTCGACGACGCACGGCGCCGGCAGCGCCGGCGCGCCGGCAGCGGCCGCGTCGCGCGGCGGTGCCGCCTCGGCGCGCGGCAGCCGCACCCAGAAGGTGCTGCCGATGCCGGGCTCGCTCTCGACGCCGATGGCGCCGCCCATCGCCTCGACGAGGCGCCGGCTGAGCGCGAGGCCGATGCCCGTGCCTTCGATCCCGCTGCGCGCCGCGCCCAGGCGCTCGAAGGGCTGGAACAGGCGGGCCTGATCCTCCGCCGAAATGCCGCGCCCGGTGTCGCGCACGACGATGCGCACGCCGTCGCCGTCCGGCCCGCAGGCCACCATCACGCTGCCGGGCCGGCGGTTGTACTTCACCGCGTTGCCCAGCAGATTGAGCAGCACCTGCTTGAGCCGCGTGCGGTCGGCGCGCACGTGGAAGCCGCAGGGCGGCGGCAGCGTGATCGTCACGCCGTGCTCGGCGGCGAGCGGGCGCACGAGGTTGGCGCACTCGTCCACCACCTCGGCCAGGCGCATCGTCGTGGCGTCGACCCGAAGCTGGCCGGCCTCGATGCGGCCGAGGTCCAGCACTTCGTTGATGAGGGCCAGCAGGTGGCGCGCGCCGCGCAGCATCTCGTTGACGTACGCCTGCTGCGTCGGCACCAGCGGGCGCAGCGGGTCGGACACGAGCAGCTGGCCGAGGCCGATGATGGCGTTCATCGGCGTGCGCAGTTCGTGCGACATCTGCGACAGGAACTGCGACTTCGCGAGATTGGCGCGCTCGGCCTCGTCGCGCGCGGAGATCAGCGCATCCTCGGCGCGCTTGCGGTCGCTGATGTCGACACCGAAGGCGTAGATCGCCGGCACGCCGGTGCCGGGGTGCACGCCGCGCGCCACCGTGATCTGCACGTCGGTGCCTTGCGGTGCCGGCACGGCGTGGTGGAACTCGAGCGTCGCCGCGCCGCCGGCCAGCACGCGCTGAAGCGCGCCGCGCAGCACGGCGGCGCCGCCGGCTTCGCCGATCGTGTCGCCGACGCGGGTGCCGATCACCTGCTCGGCGGCGGCGCCGCAGAGCGCGGCCATGCGTGCGTTCACGTAGGTGTAGCGGCCCTGAGCGTCCAGGCGCGCGATGAAGCCGGGGAAGGCATCGAGCAGCGCGCGTTGCTCCGCTTCGTCGGCCTGCGCGGATTCGAGCGCGCGCGTCTCGGCGGTGATGTCGCGGAAGCTCCAGACGCGCATCGCGCGGTCGCCCACCTGCGCCGGCACGCAGCGGCGCACGATCACGCGGCCGTCGCGCAGCCGAAGCCGGGTCTCGTCGGCGACGTTGTGCGCGACGATCTCGCGCACGCGCCGCACCTCGGCTTCGCGGTCGACGAACAGCGGCGTGGCGTGCTCCATGATGTGCGCCGGCGTCAGGCCGTGGCGCAGCTCGGCCGGCAGGCCCCACAGCTTGAACAGCGGCTCGTTCGCGAAGCGCACCGGCTCGTGCGGGTCGGCGGCGTCGGAGGCGAAGATGGCGTCGTCGGTCGCGTTCAGCGTGCGCTTGAGGTATTCCGCGGTCTCGGCGAGCTGGCGCCGGTTCTCTTCCTGCTCGGTGATGTCACGGCTGACGATGGCCACGTAGCGCACGCCGGTCTCGTCGGCGTAGGGGTGGTAGGTGGACTCGATCGCGCGGCCGGCGAGCGACGGCATGTTGACCACGTGTTCGTTGACGCGCGCCGGCCGCCGCTCGCGCAGGCAGCGTTCGAAGGCCTCGCGGCGCGCCGGCGTGTAGACGCCGGGGAACAGCGCCTCGGCGTGACGGCCGATCGTCTCCTCGCGCGTGAGGCCGGTGGCCCGGCACCAGGCATCGTTGACGAGGCGGTAGCGCTGCTGCTCGTCGACGACGCTGACGACGTCTTCGAGCGAGTTCATCACGAGCTCGTGGGTGTGGAGCACACGCTCGTGCTCGCGCAACGCGGTGATGTCGGTCCACAGGCCGACGGAGCCGACGCGCTGGCCGGTCGAGTCGAGCACCGGCGTGGCGTTGTTCAGGCAGTGCAGCACGCTGCCGTCGGGGCGCACGATGTCGATCTCGTAGCTGCCCGCGATGCCGTGCGAGCGGGCCGCCAGCTCGCGGCGCAGGCGGTCCAGCGCCTCGCCGTCGAAGAACCCGGTCACCGGGTGGCCGACCACCGCTTCGCGCGGCCGGCCGAGCAGCCGGCACATTGCCGGGTTGACGTCGATCGTGATCCCGTCGGGGCCGACATGCCAGTAGCCCTGGTGCGTGGTCTGCAGCAGCAGCGACAGCATGTGGTGCTTCTCGGCGAGCGCACGGCGCGCCACCTCGGCCGCTTCGGCGAGGCGCGCCGACTCGGCGGCCTGCCGTTCGTCGGCCAGGTGGGCCGCCAGCAGGTCGGCGGTGTCGCGCCGCGCCCGCACCACGCTGTGCACCGCCGTCGCGACCACGCCCAGCACGAGCACCAGCAGCGTGGCGCTCTGCGCCAGCGGCGGTTGCGGCCCGGCCAGCACCCACAGCGCGATGGCGGTCGGCGGCGCCGCGAACGCCGCCGCCGCGACGGGGTCGAAGGCGGTCAGCATCAGCGAGCCGGGCACCACCACCGCCAGCGCGAACAGCACCTGCACTGGCGCGCCCTCCCCGCCGTGGCGCAGCGCGGCGAGCGCGAGGGCCGCCCACGCCAGCCCGTGCAGCAGCACCGACAGGCGGTAGCGCCACAGCCAGCGTGCGGCATCGCCCGCGGCCGCACCCGCGCGCCGGTGCCAGGCCCAGAGCCCGACGCGCAGGCCCTGCACCGCCAGCAACGCCAGCCACCACCCCCAGAGCGCGAGGCCGGGCGCGTGGCGCGCGACCACCACCACCAGCGCGCTGGCGATCATCGCGCTCGCCAACGCCGAGCGCGCGCCCGAGCGTTGGTGCTGGCGCAGGCATTCCGCGAGCGCGGCGCGCTCGAGTTCCGGCGACTTGGCCAGCATCTGCGTCGGTTCTCCGTGCTGGGCCCCGCGTGCGCGCTTCCTCTCAGCGGGATCGCATGGCGGCGGTCACTCGTGAGGCCTAGCCCCGCATACTGACGGCCTGGCGGGCGCGCGCCGCCCCGGAAGAACCCGGAAGTCGGGTCGAATTTCGCGATTCAGCCTTCGTCGTCGTTCGCGGCAGTGCCGGCGCTGCGGTCGACGCGGCGCGCCAGGCCGCCGCCGCCGAGCACAGCCGCCTGCGCGGCCTGGCCGAGCGCGCGGCGCAGCAGCGTGTCGGCGTCCTTGCCGTGTTCGGGGTAGGAGGCGAGTCCGGCGCTCACGCCCAGCGCCTGCAGGCGGCCGGCGACGTTGAAGGGCTCGGCGAGCGACCGCGCCAGCTTGGCGGCGACGCGCTCGCCGTCCTGCGGCGCGTCGATCCAGGCCAGCAGCACCGCGAAGGCGTCGCCGCCGATCGAGGCCACCACGTCGCTCGCGCGCAGCGCCGCGCGCAGCCGCACCGCGGCCTTGCGCCGCAGCACGTTGGCCGATTCGGCGCCGAGCTGCGCGGCCGTGCGCGCCAGGCCGTCCACGCGCAGCACGATCAGCGCCATCGGCGCCGGCTCGCGCTCGCGCAGCGCGAGCAGATGCGCCATGTGCTCGAGCAGCTGGGTGTGGTGCGGCAGGCCGGTGGATAGGTCGGTGGCGTAGGCCTTGCGCGCCGCCTGCTCCAGGCGCTTGCGCTCGACGGCCAGCCGCAGCGCGCGCGCCAGCGCCGTCGGCGCGACCTCGGGCGGCAGCACGTCCTGCACGCCCAGCTGCAGCAACTGCACCGCCTGCATCGGCGTGGCCGGCCCGACGACGACGACCGCGGCTTCCAGCACCGCGTGCGACAGCGCCGGCCAGCGCAGCGCCTCGGTGGCATCGGGCAGCGCCAGCAGCACGGCGTCGGCGGGCTGCTCGCGCAGGCCGGCACCGACGGCGTCGAGCGTGGTGCACGGCACGAAGTCGAACGGCCCCCAGTCCGCGGCCGGCGGACCCGGCGGCGCGGCAGGCAGCACCAGCACGCGCAGGGGGGCGCTCATCGGGGTCGGATCGGCGGTTGGTGGTCTGCGGGGCGCATCTAACCGACTAGCATAGCCGCTGTAAGATGCGCAGCCTGGCGGGTGTAGTTCAATGGTAGAACGGCAGCTTCCCAAGCTTCATACGAGGGTTCGATTCCCTTCACCCGCTCCACACAAGACAATGGGCCCCGCGCGGGGCCCTTTTGCATGGCCGGTCGGCCGGCGCGTCAGGCGCCGCAGCCGCGCGTGCTGATGCGGTCCACCGCCGCCTTCGCCTGCACGAGGCCGAAGCCGAACTTGTTGTCGCGGCCGGCGGCGCCGAGATCCTGCGCGCTGAGGTTCAGCGAGTTGCGCAGTTGCGCGGCGGTGCACTGCGGGTGGATCGCCCACACCAGTGCCGCCACCGCCGAGACGTGCGGTGTCGCCATCGAGGTGCCGTCGAAGAAGGCGTAGTTCGACGCCGTGACCGCCACCGTGGCGGTCTGGCCGAGCTGGCCCTTCATCGCCGTGCCTTCGGTGTCCGACGCGGTGACCGACGGGATCGCCGTCGCCGTGGTGCCGGTCGTGCCGCCGAAGCCGCCGGCGGCGTTGTTGTAGATGACCGCGCCGACGCCGCCGCTGGCCTGGCAGTTCGCGACCTTGACGCCGAAGTCGTAGGTGCCGCGCTGGATCAGGCAGACCTTGCCGCTCATGCTGCCGGCGACGGCGCTGCCGCCGAGGCCGAAGTCGGCCAGCGGGGCGGCGACGGTGCCGATCGGCGAGCCGTCCATGCCGCCCGGCTGGTAGGTCGTCGCGCCGACCGACAGCGCCGATGCGCGGCCCGTGCCCATCGGCACCGTCGACAGCACGTTGACGCCCGGGCCGGCGATCTCGACGTCCTTGTTGTACTGGGAGAACGTGGCCCAGGCCTTGTTCTCGTCGATCGCCGCCACCGACACCACGCTGGCGTAGCCGGCCGGGTAGGACACGCGGGTGTTGCCGCCATTGCCGGCGGCGGCGATCGACAGCACGTTGTTCGCGTACAGCGCGTCGAAGGCACGCTGCTCGGTGCGGTTGGAGGTCGAGCCGCCGAGCGACATGCTGATGATGTTGGCACCCGCGGCGGCGCACTTGTTGGCCGCGGTGGCCAGCGTCGACGAGTAGGCCCAGGCCTCGGCGCCGAAGACCTTCACGATGTGCATCTTGAGCGTGCCGTTGGCGTTGACGCCGACGACGCCGGTGCCGGCGTTGTTCAGCGCCGAGATCGTGCCCGCGACGTGCGTGCCATGGTGGTTCTCGTCCGTGTACCACCAGCCGGTGCCGCTGTCGTATTCGCCGGTCACGTTGCCGGCCGCGGAGAGGTCTTCGTGGCCGCGGTGGTAGCCCGAGTCGATGATGCAGACCTTGCGCGTGGACAGGTCGGCACCGGCGAGCTGGTCGGCCTGGACCATCTTGATGCCGTAGGGCACCAGCTGCCCGCTGGCGTACGGCGTGCCGGTCGACGGCGTGGTGCCGGCGAACATGGTGCGCTTGGCGTCTTCCTCGACGTACTCGATGTTCGGGTTGCGCGACAGGCCGGCCAGCGCGGCGGTGGGCACCTCGATGGCCATTGCGTCCATGCCGTAGATCTCGTGCTTGACCGAGCCGCGGGCGGCGGCCACGGCCGCCTTCGCCGCGCCCTGC
The DNA here is from genome assembly GCA_963204815.1 of Pseudomonadota bacterium. GTDB lineage: Bacteria > Pseudomonadota > Gammaproteobacteria > Burkholderiales > Burkholderiaceae_C > Rubrivivax. Next base: position 8,768 of record CAUJHQ010000028.1, read on the forward strand.
GCGCCCGGCTTGAAGGCGACGATGACGCGCGTGGTGTCGGGGGCGGCGTGCGCGGCCGGCGCGGCGCACGCGGCGGTGGCGGCCAGGGCGAGCAGCAGGCGGCTCGGAACGGCGCGGAAGGACGTCTTCATGGGCGGTATTCCCTTTTGTTGAGCGACGCGCCGCAGTCTACGGACCGGCAGGCGACCGCGCCCTCGCCCCATCGGGGGGTCTGAATGCGGACTTACCCTTGCCCGCCGCCGCGCGCCAGCACCCGCCGTGCAGGACGTCACGGGGCGTTCAGGCGGCCTTCCAGAACACGTAGTCGGCCCGGTAGGGAACGACCTGGCGGGCGCCCGTCGTCGCAGCGCTGCAGCCGGCCGCCGGCGCGACACCGCCCGCCAGGGCGACGCGCTGCACGTGCGTGACGCCGCTCATCGCGCCGCTGCCGATCGCCGGGTTCGCCTTCACCAGCTGGTACGGCAGGTTGCCGCTGCCGGCCGGCGCGGTGGCGAGTTGCGCACCGGTCAGCCGGGAGCCATCGGCGGCCTCCCAGGTCGCCGGCGGGCCGTAGTAGCGCCCGACGGCCTTGCCGGCGCGGTCGTTCAGCACCGCGCTGGGGCCGACGAACACCCACTCGGCGTCGCCGGGCAATCCAGCCTTGGCGCGGCACTCGTACGTGATGTCGCCGATGCCCACCGTCTCCATCGCCACGCGGTGGCCGGCAGGCACCTTGACGGCGTCGGGGAGTGCGTCCTGCGAGAACGCGCTGGGCGTGGGCATCGCGCCGCAGGCGGCAAGCACGGCGGCCGCCGGCAGGGCGGCGAAGGCAAACAGGGGGTAACGGCTCATGGGTCGGGTCTCCGGTGGTCTGCGCGGCCCCCACCGCGGGGCCGCTCGCCTGCCCTGCTACGCAGCGCCCCCGCCGGTGGATGCAGCGCCGCTACACTCTCGCGCCCCATGAGCCAAGACCCCTCCCCGCCCGCCGGCGCGCCCCGGCGGCCGATCCGCAGCTACGTGCTGCGCGGCGGCCGCCTCGGCACCGGCCAGCAGCGCGCGCTCGTCGAACTGGGCCCGCGCTTCGTGCTGCCGTACGCCGCCGCGCCGCTGGACTTCGAGGCCGTGTTCGGCCGCCGCGCGCCGGTGCTGCTGGAAATCGGCTTCGGCATGGGCGACGCCACCGCCCAGGTGGCCGCCGCCACGCCGGAGCGCGACCTCGTCGGTTGCGAGGTGCACGAGGCCGGCATCGGCGCGCTGCTCAAGCACATCGGCGAGCAAGGCCTCGCGAACCTGCGCATCCTGCGCCACGACGCCGTCGAGGTGCTGCGCGAGATGGTCCCGCCGGCATCGCTGGCCGGCGTGCACCTGTGGTTCCCGGACCCCTGGCACAAGAAGCGGCACCACAAGCGGCGCATCGTGCAGCCGGACTTCGTCGCACTCGTTGCGTCGCGGCTCGCCCCCGGCGGCTACTTCCACTGCGCGACCGACTGGCAGCCCTACGCCGAGCAGATGCTGGAGGTGCTGTCGGCCTGCCCCGCGCTGGTGAACACCGCCGCCGGCTACGCGCCGCGGCCGGCCTGGCGGCCGCAGACCAAGTTCGAGCGCCGCGGCCTGCAACTCGGCCACGGCGTCTGGGACCTCGTCTTCAGCCGTGCCAGCTGACGGTGCCGGTGGCCCAGGTGCCGAGCACGATGATGCCGAAGACGATGCGGTACCACGCGAACGGCACGAAGCTGTGCGTGGAGATGTAGCGCAGCAGCCAGCGCACGCAGAAGAAGGCCGACACGAACGAGGCCAGCATGCCCACCGTCCACATGCCCAGGTCGTCCGCCGACAGCAGTGCTCGTTCCTTGTAGAGCGAGTACACGCCGGCCAGGCCGAGCGTCGGGATGGCGAGGAAGAAGGTGAACTCGGTCGCCACCTTGCGCGACAGGCCGAAGAGCATGCCGCCGATGATCGTCGCGCCGGATCGGCTGGTGCCCGGGATCAGCGCGAAGGCCTGCGCGATGCCGACCTTCAGCGCGTCCAGCGCGGTCATGTCGTCGACGTCGTGCACGCGCACGCTGTGCTGCCGCCGTTCGGCCCACAGGATGACGAAGCCGCCGAGGATGAAGGTGGACGCCACCGTCGGCGCGTTGAAGAGGTTCTCCTTCAGCATCTTGCCGAACAGCAGCCCCAGCAGCGCCAGCGGCAGGAAGGCGATGCCGACGTTGGCCAGCAGGCGGCGCGCCTTCGGATCGGTGCCCAGGTTGGCGAAGACGCCAGCGATGCGGTGGCGGTACTCCAGCACGACGGCCAGGATGGCGCCCGACTGAATCACGATCTCGAACAGCTTGCCGCGCGCGTCGTTGAAGTCGAGCAGCGCGCCGGCCAGGATCAGGTGGCCGGTGGACGAGATCGGCAGGAACTCGGTGAGCCCCTCCACCACGCCCATGATGGCGGCCTTCAGCAGCAGTATCGGATCCAAGCGGGGCCCCCGGGGCGCAAAGGCGCGGATGATAAGCGGCACCCCGGCACACGCACGGCCCCGCCTTGACCCCGGACCCCGCCGCTCGTTACATTACTGACCGACTGGTCAGTAATTGATGAATCCCATTTCGCCCCAATCGCAGCGGCAGCGCCGCAAGGAAGCGCGCCCGCAGGAACTGCTGGAGGCGGCGCTCACGCTCTTCGTCGAGAAGGGCTTCGCCGCCACGCGCTCCGAAGAGGTCGCGCACGCCGCCGGCGTGTCCAAGGGCACGCTGTATCTCTATTACCCGAGCAAGGAAGAGCTGTTCAAGGCGGTCGTGCGCACCAACCTGTCGGCGCTGATCGCCGAGGGCGAGGAGTTGGTCGACCGCCACGAGGGCAGCACCTCGGACCTGCTCGTCGAGCTCGTCGCCACGTGGTGGCAGCGGCTGGGCAACACGCCGGCCGCCGGCATCCACAAGGTGGTGCTGGCCGAGGTGCGCAACTTCCCCGAACTCGCCCAGTTCTACGCCGACGAGGTCATCGTGCCGGCCGACCGCCTGTTCAGCCGCACCGTGCAGCGTGGCGTCGACCGCGGCGAGTTCCGCGCGCTGCCGGTGCACGAGGTGGCGCACGCGCTGATGGCGCCGATGATCTTCCAGGCGCTGCACCGCCATTCCTTCGGCGCGTGCCCGGTGCACGGGCTCGAGCTCGACCCCGAAGCCACGCTGCGCACGCAGCTCAACCTGCTGCTGCGCGGGCTGGAGGTGCGGCCATGAAGCGCGCGCTGCGCTGGGCCCTGGTGGCCCTGGCCCTGCTCGCGCTGGCGGGCCTCGGCACGCGCGCGATGCTGGCGCGCAAGGCCGCGTCGCCGGCGCCGCCGCCGGTGGCGCCGGCGGTGGAACTGGCGGCCGGCGACGTCGCGCGCGCGGTGCGTGCCGAGCTTGCCGCCACGCTGGCCGTGAGCGGCGGCCTGAAGGCGGTCGACAGCGCCGTCGTCAAGGCCCGCGTGGCCGCCGAACTGGCCCAGCTCAGCGTGCGCGAAGGCGACCGCGTCGGCGCCGGCCAGCTGATCGGCCGCCTCGACGACACCGAAGTGCGCTGGCGACTGAAGCAGGCCGAGGACCAGGCGGCGGCGGCGCAGGCGCAGCTGGAGATCGCCGAGCGCACGCTGGCCAACAACAAGGCGCTCGTCGACCAGGGCTTCATCTCGCGCACCGCGCTCGACACCTCGGTCAGCAGCGCGAACGGCGCGCGCGCATCGCTGCAGGCGGCGCAGGCGGCGGCCGAGATCGCGCGCAAGGCGGTGCGCGACACCGAGATCCGCAGCCCGATCGCCGGCCTCGTCGCGCAGCGCTTCGTGCAGCCCGGCGAGCGCGCCGCGCTGGACACGCGCATCGTCGAGATTGTCGACCTGTCGCGCCTGGAGCTCGAGGCCGCCGTCGCACCGGAAGACGTGCTGGCAGTGCGCGTCGGCCAGGGCGCGACGGTGCAGGTCGACGGCCTGGACACGCCGGTGGCCGCGAAGGTGGTGCGCATCAACCCCGGCACGCAGAGCGGCACGCGCGCCGTCATGACCTACCTGCAGGTGCAGCCCGGCCCTGCGGCCGCCGGCCTGCGCCAGGGACTGTTCGCACGCGCGCAGATCGAGACCGGCCGCAAGAACGCCGTCGTGGTGCCGGCCTCGGCGGTGCGGCTGGAACAGGCGCGTCCCTACGTGCTCGTCTTCGCCGACGGCAAGGCGGTGCCGCGCCCGGTGACGCTGGGCGCGCGCGGCGACATCGCCTTCGGCGGCGGCGCCCCCGAGCCCGCCATCGAGGTGACGGCCGGCGTTGCCGAGGGCGACACCGTGCTGCGCGGCAGCGTCGGCGCGCTGCGCGAAGGCACGCGGCTGAAGCTGGCCGGCGCCTGAGCGCGCGCCCCGAACACCATGTGGTTCACGCGCGTCTCCATTGCCAACCCGGTGCTCGCCACGATGGTGATGCTGGCCTTCGTCGTGCTGGGGCTGTTCAGCTACCAGCGGCTGGCGCTCGACCAATTCCCGAACGTCGACTTCCCGACCGTCGTCGTGCAGATGGACTACCCCGGCGCCAGCCCCGAGATCGTCGAGGCCGAGGTGACGAAGAAGGTCGAGGAGGCGGTGAACACCATCGCCGGCATCAGCTCGCTGTACTCGCGCTCCTACGAGGGCAGCGCGCTCGTGATCGTCGAGTTCAACCTCGACGTCGACGGCCGCAAGGCGGCTGACGACGTGCGCGAGAAGGTCGCGCTGATCCGCCCGCTGCTGCGCGAGGAAGTGAAGGAGCCGCGCATCTCGCGCTTCGACCCCGCCGCGCAGCCGATCTTCAACATCGCCGTGCTCGCCACCGACGAGCGCAAGACCCCGCAGGAGCTCACCACCTGGGCCACGCAGGTGCTGCAGAAGCGGCTGGAGAACGTGCGCGGCGTCGGCGCGGTCAGCGTCATCGGCGGCGTCGCGCGCCAGGTCAACGTCTACGTGAAGCCGCCGGCGATGGAAGCGCTCGGCGTCGGCATCGACCAGGTCGTGGCCGCCATCCGCAGCGAGAACCAGGAACTGCCGCTGGGCGCGATCCGCTCGCGCGAGCAGGAACGCGTGGTGCAGATCAACGCCCGCCTGAAGACGCCGGCGGACTTCCGCGACATCGTGGTCGCGCGCCGCAATGGCGTGCCGATCAAGCTGTGGCAGCTGGCCGACGTCGTCGACGGCCCGCAGGAGATCGAGTCGCTGGCGCTCTACAACGGCACGCGCACGGTGCTGCTGTCGGTGCAGAAGAGCCAGGGCGAGAACACCATCGCCGTCGTCGACGGGCTGAAGAAGGCGCTCGCCGACAGCGCCGCACTGACGCCGCCGGGCATCCGCACCGAGATCAACCGCGACAACTCGCGCTCCATCCGCGTCAGCGTGGCGAACGTGCAGCGCACGCTCATCGAAGGCGCGGCGCTGACGATCCTGATCGTGTTCCTGTTCCTGAATTCGTGGCGCTCGACCGTCATCACCGGGCTCACGCTGCCGATCGCGCTGATCGGCACCTTCGGCGTCATGCACGCCTTCGGCTTCACGATCAACATGATCACGCTGATGGCGCTGAGCCTGTGCGTGGGCCTGCTGATCGACGACGCCATCGTCGTGCGCGAGAACATCGTGCGCCACGTGCAGATGGGCAAGAGCGCGCACGACGCGGCGCTCGAAGGCACCAACGAGATCGGCCTGGCGGTGCTGGCGACCACGCTGTCCATCGTGGCCGTGTTCCTGCCGATCGGCTTCATGGGCGGCATCGTCGGCAAGTTCTTCCACGAGTTCGGCATCACCATCGTCGCCGCGGTGCTGATCTCGATGTTCGTCAGCTTCACGCTCGACCCGATGCTGTCCAGCGTCTGGCACGATCCTCAGGCGCATGGTGGGCACCGCGGCGCGCCCGTCACGCTGTACGACAAGACGCTCGGCCGCGTCACCGGGCTCTTCGACCACCTCAGCGAATGGCTCTCCGGCGCCTACCAGGCGCTGCTGGCGTGGTCGCTGAAGCACAAGCTGAAGACGCTGCTGTTCGCCGGCGCCACCTTCGTCGGCAGCTTCTTCGTCGTGCCGCTGCTGGGCGCCGAGTTCGTGCCCAAGGCCGACTACTCCGAGACGCAACTGAACTTCTACACCCCGGTCGGCAGTTCGCTCGAAGTCACCGAGATGCGCGCGAAGCAGATCGACGCCGCGCTGCGCGAATTCCCCGAGGTGCGCCACACCGTCACCACCATCAACAGCGGCTTCTCGCAGGGCAAGATCTACGGCTCGATGTACGTGCGCCTGACCGACCGCAAGGAACGCGAGCGCAGCATCAACGACCTCGTCGAGCCGATGCGCGAGCGGCTGGCGCGCATCCCCGGCATCACCATCACCAACATCGGCCAGCTCGACCTGGGCGGCAGCAAGGGCATCCAGTTCTCGGTGCAGGGACCGGACCTGGCCGAACTGGAACGGCTGTCGGCGCAGATCACGAAGCGGCTGGCGCAGATTCCCGGCCTCGTCGACCTCGACACCACGCTGAAGCCGAACAAGCCCACCGTCGCGCTGGAGGTCAAGCGCGACGCCGCTGCCGACCTGGGCCTGAACGTGAACGCCCTCGCCGGCACGCTGCGCACGCTGGTGGCCGGCCAGACGGTGGGCAACTGGCGCGCCAGCGACGGCGAGAACTACGACGTCAACGTGCGCGTCGCGCCGGCCTGGCGCGACAGCCTGGGTGACCTCGCCGCGCTGCCGCTGCCGGTGGCCAACGCGGCCGACGGCAGCGCGCGCAACGTGCGGCTTTCGCAGGTGGCCGA